>VBOF01000052.1 GCA_005877855.1 Nitrospirota bacterium
AAAGCAAGGCGACGGCTTGCGCCGATTCCGTGTCGTTCCCACGCTCCGCCGCCCAGTAGAGGACCCCCACCGTCACGGCCAGCATCAGGACGTTGATCGCCAGGGCTTTCAGCACCGTCACGCTTTCACCCTCTCTCGCCCACTTTACCGACCTTCCGACGGGCCAGGTGAATCGCCAGGCCCTCGACATCCTCAGCCGCTTCCATCAGCCCTTCCGGCATCGTCGGATGCGCGTGCACCGTCTGGGCCAGCGTCTCGGCGGTCGCGCCCATCTGCAGAGCCACTGCGGCCTCGTGGATCAGGTCCGCCGCGTGCGCTCCGACCAGATGGACGCCGACGATGCGGCCCGTCTTCGCGTCGGTGATGATCTTCATCAGCCCGGTGGTCTCACCGGAGACGTGGGCCTTGCCGAGCCCGATCGGCCTAAACTTGCCGACCTTGATCTCCAGCCCCTGCTCTTTGGCTTCCTGCTCGGTCAGCCCCACTCGCCCGATCTCCGGGAAGGTGAAGATGCCGGCCGGGATCACGTCGTACCGCATGGTGGTCGGATGGCCGAGGATGTTGCGGACTGCGACCTTCCCCTGCGCGGAGGCCACGTGCGCCAGCAGGGCCTTCCCCACCACGTCGCCGATCGCATAGACACCCGGCGCGGTGGTTTCCATCCGCTCGTTGACGAGAATCTCGCCGTGGCGGCCGAGACTCACGCCCGCCTGAGCCAACCCTAAGCCGCCGGTGTTGAACCGCCGCCCGATGGATACCAGCACTTTCGAGACCGTCATCGCACTGCCGTCCGCGAGCGTGGCCGTCACCCCGTCGGCGCCGACCGCGACTTTCTCCACCCGCACTCCCGTCTGGATCCTCACGCCCTGCTTCTGGAGTTCGGTCGTCAGCAGCGCTACGACCTCCTCATCTTCGGCGGGAAGAATGCGGGGCAGCATCTCCATGAGCGTAACCTTCGTGCCGAGCGTGCTGAACAGGGAGGCGAACTCGCAGCCCTCCACCCCACCGCCGACGATCAACAGGTTCTCTGGGATCGTCGTGAGGTCCAACGCCTCACGGCTGGTGATGACATGCGTCCCGTCGATCGGGAGATTGGGCAGCGACGGGGGCGTGGTACCCGTCCCGAGAATCACCGCGTCGGCCCGGACGGTCGTGTCGGTCCCGTCGGGCTTCACCACCCGGACGGTCTTCGGATCCGCCAGGACGCCGCGTCCTTCGACGAGCTCGACGTTCCAGGTCTTCAGGAGAGTGCGGACGCCCTTCACCAACCCGGCCACGATCTTGTTCTTGCGCTCGACCATGCGGGCAAGATCGTAGGAGACGGTACCCGTAATCGTGATCCCAAACTCGCCCGCCTTCTTAATCTTCTGACCGAGTTCCGCGCAGGCCAGCAGCGATTTGCTGGGAATGCAACCCCAATTCAGGCACAAGCCGCCCACAGCCGCGCTCTCGACGAGGGTGACCTGCGCGCCGAGCTGGGCCGCGCGAATGGCGGCCACGTAGCCGCCGGTCCCGGCTCCGATGATGGCGATGCGTGTGGTGTCGGGCATGCCCGCCCAAAAACCTTACTTCACTTCTTTGTCGAGGTACGCCGCGTAGGCCTTCGCGTCCATCAGCCCGTTGACTTCGGCGGGGTTGGCCATTTCGATGACGGCCACCCATCCTTCGCCGTACGGATCCTTATTGGCCAATTCGGGCTTCTCGTTCAAGGCTACATTCACCTTAGACACGGTCCCACTGATCGGCGTATAAATGGAAGAGGTCGCCTTGGTGGATTCGACTTCGCCGATTTCCTGCCCGGCCTTCACCTTGGCCCCAACCTGGGGTAGTTGGAAAAAGACGATATCGCCCAACGCTTCCTGGGCGTGGTCGCTGATTCCGATGACCGCCTGTTTGCCTTCGACCCTGACCCATTCGTGTTCCTTATGATAGCGCAAGTTGTCCGGTATCATTCATGGTCTCCTGGATTAAGCATGAACGAGGCAGGCTAAATTACCGTCCCTGGTTTGTCAAGCGCGCCGCACCGGCTTTTTCCTTGTAAATCAATCCCGTACCAGGCGGCAACATGGGCGACTTGCCGCCGTTCTTCTCGCCTGGATCCACGAGCAGCACCAGCCGCTCGCCTCGCACGATCTCGGCCGCCTTAACCGCCATTGAGCCCTGCGATAGCAGGCCGGCGACGGCGATGTAGTCGTACCGGTGCCGCCTGAGATCGAGCAGTTCCTCCGCGTAGGACGCAAGGGCCATCTGCGGGCTCGTGATCGTCTCCGGATGCACTTCCAGCGCCACCTTCAAAGCCGGATAGGAGGCCCGCAGCGCTCCCATCACGCCGTCCATCACTTTGGTATGTGCGCGCTGTTTCCATCCTGCCCAGCGCCAGAACTCCGGCGCGTAGGTGAGGGTTTGGTCCTGGCCTTGTCTCAACCAGAGCATTCTTGGATCGAGCGCCTGCCCGACCTCCCGCTCATACCGCCGCAGCGCGGGGGGACTGAACCCCTCGTTCGCCGCCGACGGGGGATCGGCGAGCAGCAGCAGGCCATCGATTCCCGTGGCCGCCAGGTCCGTGAAGAAGCCCACCAGGTAATCCGGTAGCGCCGGGTGCAGGAGGTCCAGCGTCTCGGCCGGGTCCAGCCGGCGGGTCCCGGGGTTGTACCGCCAGTCCGCCCACCCCAATGCCGGCTCCACCCAGTCCATCCGCCGCACTGACAGCGCCGCCCAGATCTGCAGGCTCTGCTGATGGACCTTGCCCACCACGGCCGCCAGCTGATCCTGAAGGACCGGCGCCCAGTCGGTCTTGAAATAGACACCAGCTTTAGGCCGGTGCTGTGTCACCCCCACCACCACGGTATTGGTCCCTGATTGGCGAAGGCGATTCAATTCGCGCTCGTCTAAGCTCGCGAGGTCCTCCGGCCACACATACGTCCCGAGGAGTTGCATCCCCGGCGGCCCCCCGACCGGCAGTTGGCGCTCCAGGTCCGGAATCTTCGCGCGGGCCAGCACCGCCTGCGGCGACTGGGGATATTCGGCGATCAGGCGCCGGTACTCGGTCAGGGCCGAGGCGATCTCCTGGTTCCGCTCTAGAGTCTGTGCGAGGAGCACCGTGGCCAGTGACCGTTCGGGCGCGGTGGGATAGCTCTCCTGGACCCGCCGGAACAGATTGATCGCGCGCTCGAACTGACCCTGGGCCGCAGCCTGACGGCCGGCCTGGAGAATGCCGGCGATGACTTCAGACGAGGGCATCGGCACTCTGGCCGGCGGAGTTTTCGACGCGCATGACGGGAGCGTCCCAAGGAGTATCACCACGCCTATCGTGAGAAGAAGATGGCTGTGCTGAGAAAGCCCCCCCTCCCTCACCCTCCCCCTCGAGGGGGGAGGGATGGGTGGGGGTGTGACAGGGAAGCTAAGCACAATTAGCGTTGCGGCGACTCCAACGCGCTGAAGAAAAACGAAAGCTCGAACTTGGCCGTCTCCGCGGAATCGGACCCGTGGACGGCGTTGTGTTCGATGTGGGTCCCATAGGTCTTGCGGATCGTGCCCTTGGCGGCCTTGGCCGGGTCCGTCGCGCCCATCAGATCGCGGTGCCGCTGGATCGCGTTCTCGCCTTCCAGCACCAGGACCACGATGGGGCCCGAGGACATGAAGCTGCACAGGCTGTCGAAGAACGGCCGCTGTTTGTGCACGTAATAGAAGGCTTCGGCTTGGGCTTTGGTCAGCCGTACCATCTTGAACGCGACCGGGATCAAGTCAGCCTCCTCGTAGCGCTGGATGATGGTCCCGACCAAGTTGCGGCTCACGGCGTCCGGCTTGATGATGGCGAGCGTCCGTTCAACCATGCGCGCATGATACCGGAAACCGCGGCGCAAAGAAAAGAGGTTCGAGAACGCGGGGCCTGTCGCCGAGCAGCCCCGCTGAGCGACACCTTTCGGCGTCGAAGCCCCGCAGACTCGCCTGTAGGCGCCCTGGCTCATCGGGGCGCCCCGCTCGGCGCCACCCGCTCTTAGACTGCATAGTCAATCTGAGCGAAGGAAAGAATCTCGTCGGAACCCTCGCCCCGCTCGCAGGGAGAGGGCCAGGGTGAGGGGAAAAAAGGACGTGACAGGCGAAAAATAAATCCGTCCCAGATTAGTTCAGGATTAGTTTACGCGCAGAAATAAGGTGTCAGATAACATTTTCCTAAAGAAACGGGAGCGGGTGACGCCGGTTGGGGGCCCCCCGCAGAAGCGAGCCCGAGTCATCGGGGCTGCGACGGGCCGCTGGAAGGCGGGGGAAACCGGCGGCAGGACCCGCGACGCGGCCACAGGGTCAGCTCTGCCGCATCTTGGCGGCCAGGTCGCCCGGCGCGAAGATGCCTCTCTCGGTGATGATGCCGGTGATCAATTGGGCCGGCGTCACGTCGAAGGCGGGGTTCACCACG
>VBOF01000053.1 GCA_005877855.1 Nitrospirota bacterium
AACCCGGCGAGAGCAAAACGATCAAGGTCTCGGTCACCGACCTTGATGCCATCGGAACTGATCGGAGTGCGTTCAAATACTACTGCCAGCTCCACAAGGGACATATCGGCGGGCAGCTTTACATTAAGCGCTAGACGAACGGCAGTGCAGGGAGAATGCCAGGAAAATGTCGCACTGCATTCATTCCGAAACAAAACAATGCTAGAGTCAAAGGTGACTGCATCATGATCGTCAGCGCGTGAAGGGGAGGGCGTCATGAATACGAAGATTTCCGGGATCGTGTCCAGGATCGTCGAGTTGGAACGGGAATTGGAACAGGAATTTGCGCGGGAGGTCGAGGAGAAGCGTCTCGAATTCCAGTACTTGATCGAAAAGGGCAAGATCGTCTTCGGAGGCGAGGCGTGTGCGCTCCACAAGCAGCTGCGCCAGGGCGTGCTGGCTTTTCTGTGGGAGGCGCCTGTGGTGAGCCTTCTCGTGTCGCCGGTGATCTATTCGCTGATCGTCCCGATTGTCCTGCTGGACTTCTGGCTCTGGTTGTACCAGGCGGTGTGTTTCCCGGTGTACGGGATTGCCAAGGTGGACCGCTCACGGTATGTGCTCCTGGACCGACGCCATCTCCAATACCTCAACTGGATCGAGCGGCTCAACTGCGACTACTGCGGCTATGCCAACGGGCTGATCGCTTACGTGCGCGAGATCGCCTCGCGTACAGAGCAGTACTTCTGTCCGATCAAGCACGCCCACCGCTGGTCGGGGCCGCATTCGCGCTACCACGAGTTTCTCGACTTCGGAGACGCTCGTGCCTATCAGAAGGAGTTGGTCAAATTCCGAGCAGAGCTGCGACCGTGAAGAGATAGATAGGGAGATGATGAAGGTGTCTTCTCCACTTAAGCGAGCGTGAATGGGAATTAAATAGCTAACGGAGCATGAGCCTGCAGCCGCGCGAAAGCGTACGAACGAATGACGTGCGCGCGTGCGTGAAGCGAACCACGGAGGACAATATGAACGAAGTCGTCATCAAGCCTCAAAACGATGGTCCTTACCACGTCAAAGGAAGGTTCAAGATCGTGACCGAGGGCGGCCGGGAGATCGCTTTCGACGGAGACGAGACCTGGCTCTGCCGATGCGGCCAGTCAGCGAACAAGCCGTTCTGCGACGGCTCGCATAAGAGGGTCGGCTTCAAGAGCAATTTGGATGAGAATCCATGACCGCGTTTCAGCCGGTCATCAAGCGGCTGACCTGCCCTCCCATAAATGGAGGGTTCTATGTCGGAGGCGGCATCGCGCCCAAGATCGTGACCAAGCTGAAGGACGGGAGCTTCATGGAAGGGTTTACGAGCAAGGGCCGGTATGGGGGTTTCTGAAGGGCATCCGTGTCAGTGTCGCGCTCAATCCCTTGGCTCCATTGATCGGTGCGGCAAGCTTCGCCAAATTACTATGACCTCAACTGGAGGTGCGCCATGATGCTTTTTTTGGATACCGGCAATATCAAAGAAATTAAAGAAGCGGCGAGTTGGGGGGTGTTGGATGGTGTCACCAGCAACCCGTCCTTGGTGGCAAAGGAAGGCCGCAGCTTTAAAGATCTGCTCAAGGAAATTTGCACCATCGTGGATGGCCCGATTAGCGCGGAAGTGGTGAGCGTCGAGGCCGAGGCCATGATCAAGGAGGGGAAGGATCTCGCCTCGGTTCACAAAAACATCGTGGTGAAATGCCCTCTGACCCCGGAGGGCTTGAAAGCCACCAAAGCTCTGACCTCAGAGGGTATCCGCGTGAACGTCACGCTGTGCTTCTCGCCGACCCAGGCCCTGCTGGCTGCGAAGGCTGGCGCTTGGTGCGTCAGTCCCTTCGTCGGCCGATTGGACGATATCAGTGAGCACGGGATGGGACTCATTCAAGACATTGTGACCATCTACCGGAACTACCGGTTTAAGACCAAGGTGCTGGTGGCCAGCGTGCGGCACCCGCAACATGTGATCGAAGCCGCGAAGCTCGGGGGGGACATCTGCACTATGCCGGTTGCCGTTTTCAAACTGCTCGTCCAGCATCCGTTGACCGACATTGGGCTCAAGAAATTTCTGTCGGATTGGGAGAAGCAGCATCTCCCCAAGGGTTGAGGTGGACAGTTAATGGAAACCTACACAGTGAGCCTTAAAGCCCGGCGCGAGGTCGCTGAACGTACGACGGCATTTCTTTTCGAGAAACCGGCGGGCTTTCGCTTCAAAGCCGGGCAATGCCTGAATTTCACCCTCCTCGACCCGCCGGAAACCGATGCCGAAGGGAACACGCGGACTTTTTCAATCGCCAGTGTTCCAGATTTGGGAGAGTTGATGGTGGCGACTCGGATGCGAGAGACGGCGTTCAAACGGGTGTTCAAAACCATGCCACTCGGCACACCGGTCAAAATCGAAGGCCCCTTTGGGAATTTCACGCTCCATACCAACGAGACGCGACTCGCCGTCTTCTTGACAGGCGGGATTGGCATTACGCCATTTCGGAGCATCATTGTGGATGCTGTCAGAAAGAAGCTGCCTCACCGGCTTTTCCTCTTTTATTCCAACCGCCGCCCGGAAGATGCTGCATTCCTGGAAGAACTCCAGCAGATGGAGAGTAGAAATCCCAATTATAGATTCATAGGCACCATGACAGGACTAGAAAAGTCAAAGCGCTCATGGCAAGGGGCAACCGGATATATTACTAAGGAGCTGCTTGGCCAATTCATCAACGAGTTAACGACACCGGTTTATTATATCGCCGGACCCCCAGGCATGGTGACCGCCATGCGAAAAATCTTACACGATGCTGGCGTCAGCGATGGTGGAATCCGCACTGAAGAGTTCGCAGGCTACTGATGGGTACACGAACTATGAAGGCGATACGCCGGCTTCAGGGTCAACCAACACACTCAAAAGATAGGAGGAGAACATGAGCGCAGAAGGTCTTCCTGTTGGAGGGTTACAAACAGTCGGTCAGATCATGGCGACCAACCCCTTGCGCTTCTATGCCGAGCAGAATGGATTGGCGATCGCCATAGCCTTGTTGTCAACTCATACAGCGGGGGCTCCAGTGGTTGATGGCAAGAGCAAGTACCTGGGTTTCATCAACGAATATGATGTCATGAAGGTGCTCGAATCTGGGAAGAATATGAACAAGCTCACGGCAGAGGACATCATGCGTAAGGATCGCATCGTGGTGAGCGGGTCCACGCCGATCACAAAAGCGTACAAGATCATGGAGGAGCACCGCGTGTTGAACCTTCCCGTCGAGAACAATGGGAAGGTGGTCTGTTCCGTGAGTCGGCATGATCTTTTGCGAGCATGGATCGGGCTTGGGCCACAAATTGAGGACTAGGGGTCGCCGTGCCCTTCATAGAGCAGGCCCTGGCGACTCCTTGGTCCTGTAGCAGGCTTCAGGAGGCGGCATGATACGGATTAAACGCGTCTATGATGAGCCAAGCGCGCGCGATGGCATGCGAATCCTGGTGGACCGGGTGTGGCCCCGCGGGATCAGTAAAGAACGTGCGCGTATTGTCCAGTGGCGCAAGGATTTGGCGCCGAGCAATTCCCTCCGCAAATGGTTCGGCCACGATCCTGCCAAGTGGGCAGGTTTTCGTGAGCGTTACCGAAAAGAGCTGACCGAATCTGGCGAGATCGACGCGCTCAGGGAATTGGCCAAACGTTCCCGCCATGACGCAATCACGCTGATCTACAGTGCAGCCGAGGAGCAGCACAACCAGGCGGTGGCTCTCAAAGAATTCTTAGATGAGCTGGCCTAAGCATGTGCTGAAGGAAGTTGAGCGAGGCGAGATATGACGAAGATTGCGATCAACGGATTAGGGCGAATCGGCCGAGCGGCCTTCAAAATTATTCTTGAGACGCCCGAGTTGGAGCTTCGAGCGGTCAATGACCTCAACGCTGCCGACGACCTTGCGTATCTGTTGAACTACGACACCGTCTACGGACGCTACCACAAGAAGGTTGCACCTGCCCCCGATGGCCTGACAGTCGATGGGAAGACGTATCCTGTGTTCAGGGAAAAAGACCCGGCACGGCTACCCTGGCGGAAACTGGAGATCGATATCGTGCTGGAATGTACGGGGGTGTTTAATCAGCAAGCGGACTTGCAACGTCACCTGGCGGCGGGCGCCAAGACAGTCATCCTCTCGGCGCCCGCCAAAAGCCCGGAGATCGCGACCGTGGTACACGGGGCGAACTCGACGCATGAGCCAACGACAGGGATCATCTCCTGCGCCAGTTGCACCACGAACTGCATTACCCCGGTGGTTGAGGTGATGGGAAGACGAATCGGCGTACAGAAGGCCATCATGACCACAGTGCATGCCTATACGGCCACCCAGGCGATTGTCGATCGACCGAATAAGAGACGGCGGCGGGGCCGGGCGGCTGCCGTCAATCTGATTCCCGCTTCGACCGGTGCCGCCATTGCGACGACCAAAGCCCTACCGCAGTATGCGGGCAAGTTCGATGGCATCGCCGTTCGCGTCCCCGTTGTCATCGGCTCCCTCGCGGATATCGTGTTCCTCACGAGCCGACGCACGACGGCTGAAGAAGTCAACACGATCTTGACTGAAGAGGCGAATAGCGAACGATACCGAGGTGTCCTCGGCGTGACCGATGAACCTCTTGTCTCATCGGACATCATTCAGGACCCGCGCGCTTCGGTCGTGGATCTGGAGTTGACGCAGGTGGTAGACGGGAACCTGGTCAAAGTGATGAGCTGGTACGATAATGAGTGGGGATATACGTCTCAGATGATCAGGGAAGCCGTCAGAATTGGCAAGGCGTCGAAGTCGGTCTCCGCACGCCACTGACGGCGAACGCAGCCTTCGTGCACGTGAGGCAATTCTCGATCCAGCCGGTGTTGCCATTCCGTCTCGATCTGACGGCGTGGGCCTTGCGCCGCCATCCCGGTAATGCCGTGGACCACTGGGACGGAACAACGTATCAGCGGGTCCTCATGATTGAACAGGGGCCGGTGCTGGTAAGCGTCAC
>VBOF01000054.1 GCA_005877855.1 Nitrospirota bacterium
CTGGGCCCCGTCCACCCGGGTGGCCATGCGGTCGATCAGCCCCAGTTTGTGGAACTCGTTCAGTCCCTTCCAGATCTTCGTGAGCAGCGAGCCGGACGCCATGGGCACGACGATGTGGTCCGGGGCGACCCAGCCGAGTTGCTCCACGACCTCATAGGCCAAGGTCTTGGATCCTTCGGCGTAGTAGGGGCGGATGTTGACGTTGACGAAGGCCCAGTTGTGCTCGCCGGCGATCTCGCTGCACAGACGGTTGACGTCGTCATAATTTCCCTCTACCTCGACGACGTTGGGCCGGTACACGAGGTTCCCGAGCACCTTGGAAGCTTCCAGGTCGTGGGGAATGAACACGTAGCACTGCATCTTGGCTGCCGCGGCGTGGGCGGCGACCGAGTTGGCCAGGTTGCCGGTGGAGGCGCAGGCGACCGTGTCGTACCCCAGTTCGCGGGCGCGCGTCAGCGCCACCGAGACCACCCGGTCCTTGAACGAGAGGGTTGGGTGATTGACGGTGTCGTTCTTGATGTAGAGTGTGTCCAAGCCCAGTTCGTCGCCGAGATTCTTGGCCCGCACCAGCGGGGTGAAGCCTGCGGCCAGGCCGACGGTGGGTTCTCCCGCGACAGGGAGTAGGTCCACGTATCGCCAGAGGCTCTTGGGGCCCGCTTCGATCGCTGTGCGGGTGAGGCGCGCTTTGATCACCTTGTAGTCATACTGGACTTCCAAGGGCCCGAAGCACATGTCGCAGACATGAAGCGACACTGCCGGATACTCCTTGCTACACTCGCGGCAGATCAGGCCTTTGATCCTGTCGGTGCTCATGGGGGAGGCTTTCGACATCGTCAGGCCGTCCTGACCGCGCAGACCTCCGGCTCGAGGTCGACGAGCCGGGTAATCTCCGGACGCTCGCTGCAGAGGGGGCACCGCGGGTTCTTGGCCACCTTGATTTCGCGGAACCGGGTCTCGCGCGCGTCGTAATCCAGCAACCGGTCGGTGAGGGGGCGGCCCTTGCCTACGATCAGCTTGAGGACTTCGGTCGCCTGGATGGTCCCGATGACGCCTGCCAGCGCGCCGATCACGCCGGCTTCCTGGCAACTGGCCACCGAGCCTGGCGGCGGCGGTTGCTTGAAGATGCAGCGCAGGCAGGCGCTCTGCCCCGGCAGGATGGTGAACACCCGCCCGTCGAACCGGAGGATGCCCCCGTGCACCAACGGCTTGCGCGCGAAGAAGCAGGCGTCGTTGATCAGGAACTTGGCGGGGAAGCTGTCCACGCCATCCACGACGATGTCGTACCGGCCGATGAGGTCCAGAGCATTCTCTGCCGTCAGGCGCCTGTCATAGGTCTCGACCGCGACGCTGGGGTTGAGGGCGAGGATCTTGGCCTTGGCGGAGCCCACCTTGGGCCGGCCGATGTCGGGCGTCTGGTGGATGATCTGTCGCTGGAGGTTGGAGAGATCCACCGCGTCGCTGTCGATCAGGCCGATCATGCCTACGCCTGCCGCGGCCAAGTAGAATGCGACGGGAGATCCCAAGCCGCCAGCGCCGACAATAAGGACCTTGGCCTGCCCGATCTTCTGCTGGCCCTTACCGCCGACTTCCGGCAGGAGGATGTGCCGGCTGTAGCGGGTGACCTGTTCTTCGGAATCCGGTAGGAATGGCATACTAGATATTAAAGTACTTCTCGATGCTGATGTAGCGCTCGCCCGTGTCGCAGAGCACCGTGACCACGTTCTTACCGGGCCCGAGCTCCGCCGCGACCTTCTGGGCGGCGGCGACATTGGCCCCTGACGAGATACCGACCAGGAGCCCCTCCTTCTTCGCCAGCAGCTTGGCCATCTGGTATGCCTCGTCGTCCGTCACGGTGAGCACGCCATCCAGGATCGAGCGATTCAGAACCTTGGGGATGAACCCCGCGCCGATTCCCTGGATCCGATGCGGGCCCGGGTCGCCCCCCGACAAGACGGGCGAGCCGGCCGGCTCCACCGCAATGACCTTGACCTTCGGGTTCCGTTCCTTGAAAACCTCGCCGCACCCCGTGATTGTGCCTCCGGTGCCGACCGCCGCGACGAAGGCGTCGATCTGGCCGTCCATCGCCTCCCAGATCTCCGGCGCCGTCGTCTTCCGGTGCATGGCCGGGTTCGCGGGATTCGAGAACTGGTCCGGCATGAAATACTCCGGGTTCGCGGCGACGAGGCTCTCGGCTTCTTTGATGGAGCCTTTCATCCCTTCCCAGGCCGCCGTGAGCACGAGCTGCGCCCCGTAGGACGACAGCAGGCTCGCGCGCTCCATGCTCATGCTTTCCGGCATGACGAGGATGAGCTTGTAGCCGCGCACGGCGGAGATCAGTGCCAGGCCGATGCCTGTGTTGCCGCTGGTCGGCTCGACGATGGTGGCGCCGGGCTTCAGCCGGCCCTGCCGCTCCGCCTCGTCGAGCATGTTGAGGCAGATGCGGTCTTTGACGGAGCCGCCCGGGTTGAAATGCTCGGCCTTAGCATAGATGGTAGCGGCCCCCTCCGGGGACAGGCGGTTGAGCCGGACCAGGGGAGTGCCCCCGATGAACGCGGTGATGGCGGACGAGGCGCGGAGCACCTAGTCGCCTCCGCCCAAGTAGAACAGGAGTTCGATCGCGTCGCCGTCCTTCACGAGTGCACTACCGAGTTCCTCACGTTCCAGCATCTTCGAGTTGAGCTCCACGGCCACCATCTGGGGGCTGACGTCCTTGGCCCGCAGAATTTCCAAGACGGTGCTGCCCGACACCTCCTCGGTCTTGCCGTTGATTGTGACCCGCATGGGTGCCGCACCTCGACAGCGGAAAAATCATCTAGAACGGCCACTTTAACGAAGCCTTGCGGCGGTTGTCAAGGAACGCGGCTGGACATTCCCTGCGGTTGACTTCGCCCATCGCCTTTCCTAGAATTCCCTAGCTCCACGTGCGCGGCTCGCGTCCCAGGAACCCATGAATCTCCCTAATGCCTTGACGGTCCTCCGCATCCTCCTCATTCCGTTCTTTATCGGGTTCCTCACCTATGGGCACTACCTGTGGGCGCTGTGGACCATCCTGATCGCCGGCGTCACGGACATTCTGGACGGGGTCATCGCCCGGATGGCGAATCAGCGCACGAAGCTTGGCGCGTATCTGGACCCGCTGGCTGACAAGCTCCTCCTCACCTCGTCCTTCGTCACCTTGTCGATTCTGCATCTGGTGCCGGGGTGGGTGGCGATCGTGGTGGTCAGTCGGGACCTCATCATCGTGGCCGGCACGCTGCTGCTGCACATAACTCAGACGCCGCTTGAGGTGGCCCCGACGGCGCTGGGCAAGGGAACGACGCTGGCCCAGCTCTCCTATCTCGTGCTGGCGCTGGTGCTCATCGCGTTCCAGAAAGATGTGCACCAATTGATGCCATTGCTGGCGCTCATGCTGACACTGACAGTCATCTCGGGTCTCCACTATGTCTATCGGGGCATCCGCGCCTACCATCCGGACGTGGTCTGACGCGTCCTGCGGGCTGGGAGACTTTTCAGGGGATCGGGATGGTTGTTCGTTGACAAGACCCCTATAACGCAGTAGACTCTTTCCCTAATGTTTCGCGTGTTTTATTCCCGGACAACTTTTCCCCCTGATGGAGCGAACCTGTGCCTCCGGTGACTGACAAATTGGGCAAGTTGCTCGTTTCCGCCAACCTCATCACTGAGTCGCAGCTCAATGAGGCGCTGGCGGCCATGAAGCAGGGCAGAGGCACCACCCGGCTCGGCAGCACGCTGGTCAAGATGGGCTATATTCCGGAGGAAAAACTCCTCCAATTCCTCTCCCGGCAGTATCGGGTGCCCGCCGTGGACTTGAAGATGTACCAACAGATCGATCCCGCGATCATCAAGCTCGTGCCGCTGGAACTGGTCAAGAAACACATGGTGTTGCCGTTGAGAAGGGTAGGGGCTACCGTGACCGTGGCGATGCTGGACCCCACGAACATGCTAGCCCTGGACGACCTCAAGTTCCGCACGAACTACACGATTGAGCCCGTGATCGCTGCTGAGTCCTCGCTCCTCGAGGCGATCAAGAAGTACTACGGGGCGGTTGTCGCTGGTACAGACGCTAAGGCCGCTGCCGCCATCCTGCAGGCCAAGGACTTCACGATCCCTGAAGGCGGTGCAGAGGATGAGCTGGCCAATCTCGGCAAAATGGACGAAGGGCCCGTGGTGGACGTTGAGGACTTCGACAAGACGGTGGGCGACGTGCTCGATTCAGTTGAAGTGGCCGACACCGACCAGCAAGAAGGCATCATCACGGAAGTCGAGGCGCCGATCATCAAGCTCGTCAACGGGCTCCTCGTCAACGCCCTGAAGGTCGGCGCCAGCGACATTCACATCGAACCCTATGAGAACGTGTTCCGGATCCGGTACCGGGTCGATGGCGATCTCCAGACGGTGATGAACTTGCCCGTGAAGGTGAAGAACGCGCTGATCTCCCGCATCAAGATCATGTCCAGGCTGGACATCGCCGAGCGGCGGCTCCCGCAGGACGGGCGGATCAAATTGAAGCTGGGTGCCAAACGTGATGTCGACTTCCGCGTGTCGGTCTTGCCCACCCTCTTCGGGGAGAAGGGCGTTCTCCGCATCTTGGACAAGGCTTCTATCCAGGTGGACAAGGACAAGCTTGGCTTTGATCAGAAGCAGGCAGCCGACGTCACTGCTGCCTTGGCGATGCCTTATGGGATGATCCTCGTCACGGGCCCGACCGGGAGCGGCAAGACCACGACCCTCTATTCGTGCCTGCAGGCCCTCAACACTCCGGATGTGAACATTTCGACGGCCGAGGACCCGGTCGAGTTCAACTTCATGGGGATCAACCAGGTGCTGGTCCTGCCGGACATTGGGCTGACCTTCGCGGCGGCCCTGAAGTCCTTCCTCCGGCAGGACCCTGACATCATCCTGATCGGTGAGATCCGGGACTTCGAGACGGGCGAGATCGCGGTCAAGGCCGCCATGACCGGCCACTTGGTTTTAGCGTCGCTCCACACCAACGACGCGCCGGGCACCATCAACCGGCTGCTCAACATGGGCATCGAACCGTTCCTGGTCGCCTCCTCTGTGATCCTGGTCATCGCCCAGCGTCTCTGCCGGCGCATCTGCAAGGACTGCAAGGAGCCAGATCCCACGGTGACTCC
>VBOF01000182.1 GCA_005877855.1 Nitrospirota bacterium
ATGGGCGGGTTGTTCCTGAGCGCGGGGCTGCTGGCGTCCAGCCTGACGGAGAACCAGATCATCGCCGTGATTCTGAGTTTCGGGGTCCTGCTCCTGTTCTGGCTTTTCGGCTGGGCCGGGCAGGTGTTCGCCGGCACCGTCTTCGGCAAGGTCCTGTCCTACCTCTCCCCGCTCGATCACTTCGAACATCTCGTCAGGGGACTGGTGGAGACGAAGGACCTGGTCTATTTCGTGGCCGGCATCGTCTTCGCCCTCTTCCTGACGCACCGGGTGATCGAATCGCAGCGGTGGCGGTGATGACCGAACTGTTCCGTGAGTTCTCGACGCGCCGGGCGACGCGCCTGGGTCTCAGCAGCGTCCTGATAGTCGTCCTGATGGGGACCATCCTCGGGATCCTCACCTTTCTGGCCGCGCGCCACAGCATCCGGTGGGATTTTTCCGAGACGAAGCGCTTCACCCTTGCTCCGCAGACGGCCCGTTTGCTCCGGGAGCTGCCCCGGGAAGTCAAGGTCACCGTGTTCACCAGCGACCAGAGCCCGGTGCGGCTGGAGTACCGCGACCTCATCGACAGCTACCGGGCCCACAGCGCCAAGCTCACGGTAGAGTTCGTGGATCCGGAAAAGAAGCCAGGGGTCACCCGTCAGTACGGCATCACCAGACCGGACACAGCCGTCCTGGAGAGTGGCAAACAGGAGACGCGGATCACCTCTGCGTCCGAGCAGGAGCTGACCAACGCCCTCATCCGCGTGAGCAAAGACGAGAAGAAGACCGTCTATTTCCTGACCGGGCATGCAGAGCACCCCCTGGAGGACGGAAGCAAGGAGGGGTACTCCTTCTTGAAAGAGGCCCTCGAGCGGCAAGGGTACACCGTCCGGTCGCTCTCGCTCTACGAGTCCACGACGATCCCTACGAAGGCGTCGGTGCTGGTGCTGGCCGGGCCCCAGAAGCCGGTGTCCCCGGCAGAGCAGGTCCGCCTCGCCGACTATGTCCGGACCGGCGGCCGGCTCCTCCTGCTGTTGGACCCGGGCTCCCGCGCCGGCCTGGAGAGCACCCTGGCGGCGTGGGGCCTGCGGACCGACAATCGGACCGTGCTAGACACCCAAACCATCCTCGGGGGCGATCTGACCATGCCGGTCGTGAACACCTACGGCACGCACGAGATCACCCAGGACCTGGGCCAGGTCTTCACCATGTTTCCCCACGCCCGGCCGGTCAGCTTCCTCGACAGCAAGGGCAACGAGTGGGTGTTCCACCCCCTGGCCAAGTCCAGTCCCCGCAGTTGGGCCACCCCTGAAACCCCTCCCGATAGAACGACTCAGCCCCGTGATTTCAATCCACAGAAGGACACGCAGGGACCGCTGACCCTGGCCGCCTTGGTCGTCGCCCGGGCGAATCCTTCGGAGAACGCCCGGCAGTCGGCGGTCCTGCTCGTCGGCGACTCGGATTTCGCCAGCAACGCCTTCCTCGACTTCTCCGGCAACACCGACTTCATCCTGCACGCCGTGGCCTGGCTGGCCGAAGAGAAGGACCTGGTCACGATCGCGCCGAAGGATACGACGCTCGGCACGCTGCTGCTCACGGCCGCCCAATCCAACGCGCTGTTCATGCTTCAGGTGTTGGGATTGCCGGGTTTCTTTTTGCTCGCCGGGTTCGCTGTCTGGCGCCACCGACGCCGTCTATAGTTCCATCGCATGTCCCGCGCAGTCCTGGTTCTGCTGCTCGTGGCCCTTGGCTTGGGCCTCTACCTGTGGCAGGTGGAGATGCCTGCCGAAGAGAAGCGACTCCAGGTCGAGACCACTACCAAGAAACTGGTGGACTTCAAGGAAGACGACGTGCAAGGGTTCACGATCATCTCGTCGCAGGGCGAGATGGCGGTCATCCGGGAGGGCGGGCGCTGGACCATCCGCAAGCCCAGGCCCATGGAGGCCGACGCCACGGCGGTGGGCGAGTTCCTGCGCACGCTCATGCTCGCCCAGGTGTCCCGCGTCGTGGACGAGACCGGGACCGACTTGAAGGCCTACGGTCTCGATACACCGAGTCTGACCGTGTCCCTGCGCCTGGGCTCAGGCACGCAAACCGTCCGCGTGGGCGACGCCGGCCCCCTGTCCGCCACCCTCTACGCTAAGCGCGACGATTCTCCCAAGGTCCTCCTGACCACGCTGGCGGGGCACGACCTGTTGGCGAAAAGTATCCGGGAATTTCGCCGCAAGCGCGTCCTGCCCTTCGATCGCCTCCGGGTGACCCGGGTGAAGATCGCCGGCCCCCAGGAAACCATCGTGCTCTACCGAGAAGGCCAGGGCGAGAAGGCCACGTGGAAGATCAAGGCGCCGCTCGAGACGGCGGCGGACCAGCCGGAAGTGAAAAGCCTCCTGTTCGCCCTCGAAGACCTGAAGGCGCAGGACTTCATCGACGATCCGAAGGAGCACGCCGCCAAGCGCGCCGCTCTCGGCAAGCCCCTGGCGACCATCACCCTGCGCGAAGACGAGACCGACCGCACGGTGTCCCTGTTCCTGGACCCCCGCGAGAACACTGCGGGCTACGCGGAGAACACCCCGCAAGAACCCCTGTATCGGATCACCCGCGCGGCGGCAAAGGATTTGGCCAAGGGATTGTTCGATTTGCGCGCCAAGCAGCTCATCGCGGCCGAGCCGGACCAGGTCAAGACGCTCGTGATCAAAACCGGCGGCCAGGAATACGCGCTGAGCCGCGAAGGCCCCGACTGGCTGCTGGACGGCGATCCCAAGGCCAAATTGGACGCGGCCCGCATCAACATGCTCGTGACGCGGGTGGTGCGCCTCCAGGCGGAGAAGATCGCGACGGGAAAAGCGACCGATCTGAAACCATACGGCCTAGCATCTCCCGCTGCAGAGTTGATCGCCGCGGGCGAACAGGGCAAACAGTTGGGCCGGATCGTCTTCGGAAGACAAGAGCAGGGCCTGGCATATGCGATGGGGTCAGCCATGGCCGGTGTCTTTCAGGTCCGCCCGGACATTCTCCAGTTGATTCCCAAGAAGGATGAACTGGCAACGGGCGGCCCCGGCAGCGGGAAATAGGCCTCCTGCTCGAAATCATTTTGTGACGAAAAGGGATCGTGATACCATCCGTGAACACTCTTCGCAGGGAGGAGCAGGATGGAAGCACCTTCACCTAACAAGCGGCAACCTCAGTGGAGAACGCGGTTCTACGTACACAAGATCCAGAGAACGTATGCGATCTGGTTGGGTTTGTTCATGTTCTTCTCCGCACTCCTGGTTTTCGGCCTCGTCTTTTTCATCCCTTTCATCCTTCCAGCCATTAAACTCGCCTCACCACTCCCTCTCGCAGAACGGGCAATAGCCGCCAATCAATTTCTGATCCTCGCCCAGACCGTCTGGCCGGCCCTTGCCCTTATGATTCCGGCAGCAGCCGTTTTCAGCCTATACCTGACCCATCGGCTGGCGGGGCCGTTGTATCGCTTTGAACAGACCGCCAGAGAGCTGATTCGGGGGAACCTTGCGCTTCGTATCCGGCTCAGAAAAAGGGATGAGCTGCACGAACTTGCCGGACTCCTGAACGAGGCTTTCGATATGCTCGAACAGGCATTCCGGGATATCCGGGACAGCGAGGCCCACGTGCGCGAGGTCCTATCCAGCATCATGGACGAGATGCGGAAACAGCCATCGGGTAATCAGGAGGTGGTGAACCGTCTGAAAATAGCCCTGAAGGGCTCGGAACGGATCGATGAGACCTTGAAGAGGTTTCAGCTCTCCAAGTCTAGTTAACAGCTCCCATCGGGCAAGCCATGAGACCGAAGATAAGCGCCAGCGATTCGAAGGGATTTACTCTAATCGAACTGCTGACCGTGATCGCGATCATCGCCATCATTGCCGCGATCGCCATCCCCATGTTTCTGAATTTCCTGAAAAGAGCCAAAGCAGTTGAGGGCGAGACGGCCGTAACCGAGATCAAACGGCTTGAAGAGCACTACTATGCCGACAACCTCCAGTATGCGAACAATATTTCGACCATCGGGTACGATTCTTCTGCATTAAAGTACTATACGACGATTACGATTCAGCTTAACGGAGCCGGTCCCCCTCCATTTCTCTACCAGGCCACAGCCACAGCCAACCTGGACGCTGACCCCGACCTGGACGCCTGGGTCTTCACGTTGTATACGGACGGCACGAGCGACCTCCATCACGGCTGCATCCCTGACGGGGCCAGCGCGGTCCAGTTCGACTGCACGGATTAGCCAGCAGCCGGGCGCGTTCCGTCTGCACACAGGCGATCTCAGCCCCCTCAGGTCATCCGAAGCGGTTTGACGGGGGACAGCACGGCAGCGGGATCCCGCTGCCAGATGGCTGGATCGGCGTCCACATACAGCTCGACCTCGTTGCCATCCGGATCGGCCAGATAGAGGCTCTGGCTCACGGTATGGTCGCTCATGCCGGTGATGGCCACACCGGCCCGTTCCAGTTCGGC
>VBOF01000183.1 GCA_005877855.1 Nitrospirota bacterium
AACGTCTGATCGCAAAGATCAAAGACTGGCTTCTCATCGTAAAGCACTTGGATTTGGCAGCCACGAGTGACCACGTGCAGCGTGTGCCACTGATTCAGATGGAGCGTCTGGTCGAAGTTTTGTAACAAGTGGCGAATCCCTTTGACGATGCGATAGATCCGAATGTTCTGTTCCAGCGGGTTAGCCCTTGTCAGATAATAATTCCGGTCATCGGCGGCTCGCCAAATGAGGCCTCCCCCCATATCCCCTTTTCCCTCAATGGGCAGAAAGGAGACTTGAAGATCCAGATCGGAGGATGTGGTTCCATCGATTAGTACTACCTTATAGGCGTGCTCCGCGCCCTTGCCCATCAACTGAGCGAGCACCTGAGGCAGACTTTTTGCCCTGTCTGTTCGAAGGACCTTCCATTCGCCAGCGGGCCGACCATCAAACAACGTACCGATCACAAAACCTTTGGGGAGGGTGCCTGGGAGGTCAACATCAAAATTCCATGTGCGGATAGAGTCTTCAGCCGAGGCCGACACACACAGTACAGTTAATGCAGTTGGGATCAACCACCAACCTGCTAATCTCACTGGAAGATTCACTGAGGTTTATCTCCTGTGCTGAGGGCTACCGCCAGGTTACTTCCTCCCAGTAAAGGTGAACGAAGGTTTGGAAGGGCGGGAAATTCTTATTGTTGGTTTCCTGGGAGCGGACCCAGAGGTCGATCTCCATTCCTGCAGGATCGGTCTCTCCGCCGGGGAGCGTCCGTTTTACCGGATAGCGAACCTCTTGCGTTTTCGGATCACGGGATCGTTCCATGAGCATGAAGTGGGCCGAGTAGTCTTTGTAGAGAATTTGATCGTTCTTAAACATCGTGGCCGTTCCCCATCCTGACAAGTACAGCCAGGTCTTCGGATATAGCGGATCGCCGTTCCCAGAATCGCCGTGCTCGTACACCCTGGTGGCAATTCCGCCATCTTGGTACGGCTTTGAAGCCGAAAAGCGATCGAATACAATCTTGTACCGGTCTGACCCTTCGGTAAACTCAGCGATGACCTGACCCGTATTGGTGATTTCGTTTACGTCGATATCAATTGTGCCTTGCACCGCCTTCAAGTGTTTCCCGGCATAGTCAAGATGGTCCCATGGGGATTTGTCCTGCATGCCGCCGACCAGCGTGGTCTTTTGTCCTCGGATGCGAAACTGTCCGCTGTAATAAGGATGTTCAACGGCCTTGAAGATACGGGTGCCTTCGTTGCCTTTCGGCGTCCCGAACTGTCCGGGTTCCTCGCCCAAAGACGTCCCAGCCATTAAAACAAGGATCATGGTGCCCATCGCAGTGCTGAACCTCATGAGCATTCGTCGTCGCATGGAGGGTGCTCCTTTGTGCTCCTCGCTTCTCATGTCCACCTCCTTTGTGTCCTCAACTCCTCGCTCTATCTGCCCCTGGCTAAATGAAACTCTTAAGGACTGAACAATTATTTGTAACATATGTTGCAAATTTCTGCAATATACGTTAAGCTCCTTAACCATTATGGGGTGGGTGGTGTTTTCATACTCGCTGCCGTCCAAGGCGTCCTCAAGTCCACGGGTCGCGTTGTGGCGTCGGTTGCAGCGGTTAGGGGCGATCACTCCTAAGGCCGGGGTTTATGTTCTTCCTGATCGGGACGAGTGTGTAGAGGCCTTTCAGTGGCTGGCCCAGGAAGTTCAGCAGGCGAAGGGGGAGGCCGTGGTAATGCGCGTGGAGCGGTTTGAAGGACTGACCGATCCGCAGATCATCGAACTGTTCCGTGATTCGTGCAGAAAGAAATACTCGGAAATTGAATTAGAAGCAGCAAATGTCGAAAAAGCCCTCCGCGCTATAAAGAAATCGAGGAACAACTCAGAAATCCTGGAGCGC
The DNA here is from genome assembly GCA_005877855.1 of Nitrospirota bacterium. Classification (GTDB taxonomy): domain Bacteria; phylum Nitrospirota; class Nitrospiria; order Nitrospirales; family NS-4; genus NS-12. The sequence continues at coordinate 1,886 of VBOF01000183.1, forward strand.
CTGGAGAAGCTACAAAAAAAGTATACGGAGGTGGCTCAGGTGGACTTCTTCGAGTCTTCTGAAGGAGCAGGTGTTGCCTCACAGATACGCAGTATCCAGCAAGCCCTCCGTCAAGGGTCATCATCTGACCCAACAGTTGCCTCAGTCACGCTTTCAGAGTACCGAGACAGGCGCTGGGTCACACGGCCGCGCCCCCATGTCGATCGGCTTGCGTGCGCCTGGCTCATTCGTCAATTTATCGATCCGAAAGCTGAGATCCGCTACGCTACCGACCCCCAGCCTGATGAAGTCACATTCGACATGCGAGGCGCCGAATTCGGACACAAGGGTGATCGCTGCACGTTCGAAACGATGCTCTCTGCGTTCAACTTGAATGAACCCGCGCTGCATGTAGTCGCGGAGATTGTCCATGACATAGACCTTCGGGACGGCCGTTATGCGCGACCGGAAGCCGAGGGGATCGACATCATTCTGAAGGGTTGGTTGCTGGCAGGACTCTCAGACAGTGAACTCGAATCGCGAGGTGTTGCGTTGTTTGACGGCCTCTACACTGCTTTTTCACGCCGCCCACGGCTGGCAGGACGTTAGAGGAAACGATGTTGTTATATTGATGGTGGGCAATTGACTCTCGTTGAATCACTCCGAATTTTACTTTAGGATGTACTGGCATGGTTAGAGCCGCATTGAAGAACCCCTATGCGGTCGTGGCGATCAGCCTGATCGTCGTGATCCTGGGGGTGGTGTCCTACCAGAAGATGGTCCGGGACATCTTCCCCGAGATCAACGTTCCGGTGGTGGCGGTCGCCACGTTCTACAAAGGGATGGGTCCTTCCGAGATGGAGGGGGCCGTCACGCTTCGGCTCGAGCAGCTTTTCCTTCAGGCCAGCTACGTTGAGCACATGGAGTCCCGCTCTCTCCCTGGCGTCAGCCTGATCAAGATCTATTTCCATCCCAATTACAATGTCGACGCCGGCTTGGCCGAGATCACCAGCCTGGCGTATTCGGCTCTCCGGTTCATGCCGAAAGGCATGTTCCCGCCGACGATCATCAAGTTTGGCGCGCAGAACCTGCCGATCGCCAACCTGACCTTGAGCAGCAACACCCTCAGCGAGAAGGAGGTTCGCGACATCGCCTATTTCTCAGTCCGCCCGCAGTTGGGCACGGTCCAGGGAGTTTCGCTTCCGCCTACGTTCGGTGGAGCGGTGCGGCAGATCACGGTCTTTCTCAATCGCGAGAAGATGCTGGCGCGCGGGATCAGCACGAACGATGTCATCAAGGCGGTCAACGCAGAAAACCTCCTGACCCCGACGGGGAACGTCAAGATCGGCGACTTCGACTACAACGTGTACAGCAATAGCATCGTTTCGCTCGTCAAGGAGATGAATGACTTTCCGGTGAAGGTGATGAACGGAGTCCCGATCTACTTGAAGGATGTGGGGACGGCGGCTGATTCCACGGCGGTCCAGGTGAACATTGTTCGGGTGAACGGACGGCGGTCCGTGTACGTGCCGATCCTCAAGCAGGCGGGCGCCAACACCCTGGCCGTGCTCGATGGCGTTCGGGAGGCTTTGCCCAAGCTGAAAGGGCTGCCGGCTGATCTGGAGGTGAAACTGCTGTTTGATCAATCCCTCTATATCCGTCAGGCGCTCGCGACCGTGGAGCATGAGATGCTCCTGGGCGGGGGGCTGGCCTGCGTGATGATCCTGCTGTTCCTCGGCAGTGTCAGATCCATGCTCATCATCGCGCTGGCCATTCCGCTGTCCATCACCACCGCCTTGGTGTTGCTCTACTTTACCGGCCACACCATTAACATCATGACATTGGGCGGGCTGGCCCTGGCTGTGGGCACGTTGGTGGATAACTCCATCGTCGTGTTGGAGAACATCCACCGGCATAAGGAGATGGGCAAGTCGGCATGGGAAGCCGCTGCGGATGGGGCCTCGGAAGTCGCGCTGCCGCTGCTGGTGATCACGGTCAGCATTCTGATCGTCTATCTGCCGATCATGTTCTTCACCGGCACGATCCGGTTTCTGTTCATCCCGCTGGCCCTGGCGGTGGCATACGCCATGGGCGCCTCGTATGTAGCATCGCTGACCGTGGCGCCGGTTGCCATCGCTGCCACTCATCGGACAGAGGGACACTCCCTTGCGGAACCTGAAGCGAAGGACTCGCGCTTCACTTCCTTCGAGCGCTTCGCAGCGGGGTATGGAGCGTTTCTGCAATGGGGGCTGCGCCACAAAACCCTTGTCATCGTCCCAGTGGTAGTGGTGTTTGCCGGGACGATGGCAATGGCGCCGCGTTTGGCTACGGAATTTTTCCCCAAGGTGGACGCCGGCGAGTTCATCTTGCATGTGGCCGCGCCAGAAGGAACACGCCTGGAAAAGACCGAGGCAATTGTGGGAAAGGTCGAGGAGATCGTCCGTCATGTCATTCCTCCGGCTGAGTTGAATCAGGTTGTCTCCAACATCGGCTTGCCCCAAGGGTGGATGGTGCTGTACACGCCGGTCGCCGGCCCGCACCAGGCCTTCGTCCTGGTCAGTCTTGTCAAGGGACACACAGGACGAACGGACGAGTACATCAACCGAATCAGGGCCGACCTCAGACGTGATTTGCCAGGCATGAAGCTCTCTTTTCAGACGGGAGGGGTGGTGAGCGACGTGATCAACGCCGGCCTTCCAGCACCAGTTGATATCAAGGTCAGTGGTGAGAAGTTTACCGATTTGAATGAGACAGCGAAGAAGATTCGTGACGTTGTGGCTTCTGTTCCTGGGACACTCGATGTCCGGGTGCGGCAGGGTATGGACTATCCGGAGATCCACTTGAACGTGGACCATGTGAAGGCGGGATTGCTGGGCTTGACCGAGCAACAGGTACTTGCGGATGTGGTCGCGGGATTGAGTTCGAACATCAGCGGCGACCCAGGGTATTGGATCGACCCCAAGACCAACAACGCCTATTTTGTAGTGGCCCAATATCCCGAGCAGAACCTGACGCGGTTTGAAGACTTCCTGTTGACTCCTCTGGTCGGGGCGCGCATCACCGATCTGCCGATCACGGTGGTTGGCGCAGGCCGGCTTGGCGGCTCGACCTTCTCGCTCCAGAACACGCCGTTCGCGGGCATGCCGACCTTGCCTTCCAGTGGCCTGTATGCCGGCGATGGGCATAGGCTACCGGTCCTGCTCAAGGATGTGGTGACGATGGAGCGGAAAACCGGCCCAGAGACGATTGATCATTACGACTTGCAGCGCACTGTGGATGTGATGTTTGGCGTGGCTGGCAATGACCTCGGGACCGTAGCCCGGCGGGTTGAGCACGCTCTGGCCGGTGTGACGCTGCCCAAGGACGTGACGATGGTGATGAAAGGGGAACTCGACAGCATGCGCGCGACCATTCGAGGTTTCGCCGCGACGCTGCCGCTTGCAGCTCTGTTGGTCTATCTCGTCATGGTGGGGCTGTTCCGCTCGTATCGCGACCCGCTCGTGATTCTGGTGGCCGTGCCGCTGGGGTTCATCGGGGTCGTCTGGATGCTGCTGCTCACGCACACCTCGGTGAATCTGGAATCGCTGATCGGCTCCTTGATGATGATCGGGATCGTCGTGTCGAACAGCATCCTGGTGGTGGACTTCGCCAATGTGCTCATGCGCCGGGGCGTACCGGTCCAAGAGGCTGTCGTGCAGGCCGGTCGCCTGCGGCTGCGGCTGATGACGGCGTTGGCGACATGCTTGGGTCTGCTCCCTATGGCTGTCGGGTTTGGCGAGGGTGCGGAAGCCAATGAGCCCCTGGCCCGCGCCGTGATCGGCGGGGTCGCGGTTTCGTGCGTGATGACATTGCTCGTGGTCCCGATCCTGCACAGCATGGCCGCCCGTGCGCCGAATGGAAGGGCATCCCATGTCCCCTGAGGGACCTCTCGCGCCGAAAAGACCACGGATGAAGTTATTGGTGGTCGGTGTCGGTGTTGCGCTCCTGCTCGGGGCTGGTCTCTGGGTGTTGGAATCGGGCACACAGCCCGTCGATCAGGGAGCGTCTCCATCCGCCGCCAAGTCTCCTGCGGCGGCCGAGGAGTCCGGGAGCGTTCCGGAAGTGCAGGTTGTCAAACCGGCACGGCGCGATATGGCTGCCACGCTCCGCCTGCCGGCTACCGTTTCGCCCCTTCAGCAGACGACGATTTATGCCAAGGTCTCCGGCTATCTGAAAGCGGTCTCTTACGACAAAGGAGACCGGGTGAAGCAGGGACAAGTCCTGGCGGTGATCGACGCGCCGGAAATCGAGCAGCAGTATGAGGAGGCTCTGGCGGACTACACCATTAAGAAGGTGACGTACGAGCGGTTGGCGCAGGTCTGGAAGCAGGCCCCTGATGTCATCGCCAAGCAGGATGTTGATGTGGCTGAGGCGTCGGCGAAGGCCTCACAGCATCTTTTGGAGCAAAGACAGACGTGGTTGGATTACACGAAGGTGCGCGCGCCGTACGCTGGTGTGGTGACCGCCCGGTTTGCCGACCCCGGCGCGCTCGTTCAAGGCGCGACGTCTTCCGCGACACAGGCGGTGCCCCTCTTCACGATCATGGATGTGTCCACCCTGCGATTCTATGTCAATGTTCCCCAGGAGGATGCGCCCTTCGTGAAGAAGGGCACGCCGGCCACGATCCTTCTCAAGGAACCGGTGGAAAAGAAGATCGAGACGACCGTCACCCGCTCCACGATGTCGCTTGATCCCAGTACCCGCACCATGCTGGTGGAGATCGACATCCCCAATCCCGGGGAGGCCTTGGTGTCCGGGATGTTTGTGGAAGTGGTGCTGTCACTCCGGCAGCATCGGAACGCCTTGGTGATTCCGCCGGCGGCGCTGGTCGCGGACAGTTCGTCCAAAGCGGTCTTCGTCGTCGAGCAGGGTGTGGCTCGCAAGGTCAGCGTGAGGACAGATATCGACGACGGGGTCTGGGTCGAAGTGACGTCCGGTCTCACAGGTGGCGAAGATGTCGTCGTCGTCGGCAAGAGCCAACTGGTTGACGGAAGGCCGGTCAAGGCGTCTCCATACAATCTTCCCTCCGGAAAGCCAAGCAGCCAGAAGTATTAGTTCGCTTTCGTGCCTACCACGCAATCTTTCCTGTCTCAATCACAAGGAGGAAAACGCATGCGGCCAAGCGTGATCGGAGTGATAGTACTGGTCATTGTGATGGCTCTGGTTGAACAGGCGTGGACCCAGCCGGCTGCAACGTCCGGTGAACCGCCGCGGCTGACTCTCCAGCAAGCAATCCAGACCGCCTTGGATAAACATCCAGCCCTCCAATCCGCCACGTTCGCTGTTCAAGGAGCCGAGGCGCGGGCCAAGCAAGCCGAGTCGCCCTACTATCCCCAGGTCGGAGGAGCGGCGTTCCAGACCAACGGCGCGCTTCGGGCCAACTCGGTCCTACGTTTTGCGGGAGCGCTGATCCAGCCGAACCAGAGTGACGTGACCGTCGGGGTGGTGGCGAGCCAGACGGTGTATGACTTCGGCCAGACTGCGTCACGGGTTGATGCGCAACGATCCGACAGGGCCAGGTTCGAGAAGGAGACTATGACGCGCCGGGCGGAGGTGGTGTTAGGCGTTGAGCGGGCTTACTTCAACGTGCTGAAGCGCAAGCGGCTGGTTGAGATCGCGGAGCAGACCGTGAGGGAGCGCGATGTTCTCAAGCGTCAGGTCGAGACTCTGTATCGCAATCAACTGAAATCAAAACTCGACCTCGGGTTGGTTCAAGTCCAGTTGTCCGATGCGGAGTTTCTCGTGATTCGGGCCAGGTACGACCTGACCACAGGCTTTGCGGAGTTGAACAATGCCATGGGGATTGAAGGGTCGGCGGCGTACACGTTGGAAGAAGTCTCGCCTTCGGTGGAACCCCCACAGGTTCTTGGTGATCTCCTGGCCGAAGCGATGGACCGTCGGCCGGAGCTGCTGGCCTTGAAAGAGCGGGTGCGTACGGCCGAGCATCGTATCAGGGCCGCCAACACTCTGAACTATCCCGTCCTTCAAGTGGTCGGGAGCGCAGGGGACACGGAACACATTTCCAACCGTCCCAATCTTCAGGAAGGCGGCTGGTGGGGCGTGGGCGGTGTCGTGTCGGTGCCGCTCTTCACAGGCTTTCTGATCCAGAACCAGGTGGCGGAGGCCACCGCCCAACAACTGGAGACCCAGGCCATCTATCTCGTCGTTTCGCAGAACGTCCAGTTGGAGGTCAAAGACAGTTTTTTCGATCTGGTGACGTTGATCCAACAAATTAAGGTTGCGGAACAACAAGTATCGATCGCGCGCGAGGCCCTCTCGCTCGCCAGCCAGCGGTACAAGTTAGGCTTGAGCTCGATCGTTGAGGTCACACAG
>VBOF01000184.1 GCA_005877855.1 Nitrospirota bacterium
GCAAGCTGGAGATCTTCGTGATGGACGCCGACGGGGGGAACCAGCGGCAGGTGACCCGGAACGGCGCGGCGAACTTCGCCCCATTCTTCCATCCGGACGGCCGGCGAATCATCTTTTCGTCCAACCTGACCCCCTCCCAAACCCTCCCCCGTTCCACATTCAACCTCTATCTCATCAACGACGATGGGACCGGCCTCGAGCAGGTCACCTCTGAGGGCGGCTTCAACAGCTTCCCCATGTTCTCGCCGGACGGCTCAAAGCTCGTGTGGGTGTCCGACCGCGGAGTGAAGGAGAAGGGGGAATTCAACATCTTTCTCGCCGACTGGGCGCCATGAAACCCTGGGAGCGGGTGGTCTTCGGGCTGATCGCCCTAACCGTTCTGGCCGCGATCGGCGTCAAGCTGCACGAGCTGGACATGCCGGTCGCCCGCTTCGTGCGGTCCTTCAACATTGACGGGCTGAACCGACTCGGCGACCTGGTGGCGCTTCCCGGCCAAGGGGTAGTCGTCGCCGGGGCGTTTATTCTCATCGCCCTCATAGGTTGGCGGCACCAACGAAATCAGCTCGGGCCGATGGCTGTTTCGAGGGCAGGGCTTATTGAGTGGGTCCGCACCTGGTGGCCTCAGCGCGATCAACTCACAGATATAGGCGTGCGCGGGCTCCTCGCGCAGCTGAGCATTGCGGGCGCCATCCAGATCCTCAAGCATCTGATCGGGCGGCCGCGCCCTCGGTTTGCTCACGGCGATGAGTTGGTCCTAGGCCCGTCGATGGACTCGGGATTGGACTCCTTTCCGTCGGGCCATGCCGCGAACGCCTTCGGCGCAGCGACTGTCCTGGCCTGGTTTTTTCCAGCCGTACGGGTCCCGCTCTTTCTGGTCGCCGGCCTGGTCGCTGTATCACGGGTGCTGAGGGGCTCGCACTTTCCCACGGATGTATGGGCCGGGGCGGTGCTGGGTGTGGTGATCGGAAGCATGGCGGCGGTGGGGGTCAAGCGATGGCCGAACGACGCGCTGCCGGATCTTCTGAGGACTTACGTGCCCGTAGCCGTCTCGACGTTCGCAATTCTCTGGGTACTCTTGCATCCGGCGCCGGCCTGGTCTCACGAGATCATCTCCCTCGGGGTGGGGATCGCGCTGGTGCTCGCGGGGGGTCTCGTGCGGGGGCTGGCCTGGACCTATCTGGAAGGAGAGGATAAGGGTCCGCTGCGGATCTTCGGGCACCTGTTATTGGTCGTTGGAGTGGCGGTCGGGTGTGCGCCCTGGTGGGCCGCCGCCTTGCTTGTCGTGGTGCTGGCGCCGTTGGGGCTTGCCGGGCTCCATCTGGAACGCGCCCCCGCACCGACATCCGTGCACCCGTGGGGAACGATGCCGGTGTGGAGGCGGGAAGCGCTGGCGGTGGGTGCGGCACTGGCGGTGTTGGCCGCGCTCCGATCCGCGCAAGGGTTGATCCCGATCGGGTAGGGAGGACCTTAGAAGGGCTAGGTAAGAGGCAGGAAGCGCCACTTCACGATAGTCCATAACATGATCAGCCCATGCCTCCAGGTGATCTTCTTTCCGTGCGCGTAGGTCCGTGGCGTGTAGCGGATCGGGACTTCAACGATTCGCGCGCCCTTCCGCATCAACTTACAGATGAGTTCGTTGTCGAATTCGAAGCTTTTGGCCTCGACGGGTGTTGAGGCCAGGATGGTCCGCGCGAAGGCCTTATAGCAGCCCTCGTAATCGGTGAAGCGCCGTCCGTACAGCAGATTTGTGAAAGTTACGATTAGCTTGTTTCCAATGTAGTGGGTCAGATAGGGCGAGCGCCGTTTGCCGAAGAATTTCGGCCTGTAGAGGATGAAGCGCGATCCCATGACTACATCGCATTTCCCGTCTACGATGGGCCGGATGACAGTCTGATAATCCTCGGGGTCGTATTCCAAGTCGGCGTCCTGGATCAACACGATATCGCCCGTCGCGGCGCGAAAGCCCGTGCTCAGCGCCGCGCCTTTCCCGGCGTTCTTTTCATGCGAGATGCGCCGTATTCCTGAAAGTTCCTTCAGGATCTCGGTCGTTCCGTCGCGAGAACCGTCATCCACCACGATGATTTCCTTTTCGATGGGACCGAGGTTCACGGCCTGCACACGGCGTACGACGGCTTCGATCGTGTTGCGCTCGTTGTAGGCGGGAATGATGACGGACAGTTTCATGACTTAAAAGACAGGCTTTTTGGCGAGTAGCACGTACCCGTCTTCACGCATGTAAATGGGATAATCGGAAGCCGGAATCGGGAGCTGCGGACGCAAGCGTTCCTGGGTGAGGATCAGGACCTGCCGTGAGCGTTCCAGGAGCGGACGCATCTTGTCCTCTTCGCCTGACTTGATCATCTCGATACAGGGGGTTGATACGGCGCACCGGCGTTTTGCATAGAAAAGAAGACTCGGTTTAGGACGTCCGTAAGCAATGAACGTCTCATCTGAGTCCAGAGCCTGACCAGCCCTTGCCGCCAGCGCCTGTGGAGGTTCGATGAAGTACTGATTGAACCGTGGCAGCGCCACGGTGACGATCAACAGCGCGATGCCGACCATAAGCCCCGAGGCGATGCCGAAACCCAGCCCCGCGCGCCCTGCCGTCAAAGCGGCATAGCCGAAGAGACCCATTCCAACGAGAATGAGAAACCCGATCGCCGTCGGTGCCCAACCCGGATCGACCTGCGCGGCTGCAGGGAACTCCTGGGCGATCTGAGCATTGAAGCGCTGGTAGCCCCAGTCCAATCCAACAAAGGCCAGGCCCAGGAGACACCCCACTCCCAGTGTCAGCCAAAATGAAGCGGCGCCCGCGCGTCCGCCCTGCGCTGAGAGAGACCGGTCCCAAGAGGCGGCGACCAGCAGAGCGGCGGCCGGAAACAACGGCGCGATGTAGTGCGGAAGCCGGGTGGAAGAGAGGGTGAAGAACATGAACACGCCCAGGACCCAGACCGCGCACAGGGTCTGCAACGCACGCTGCGGGTCCTGCCTCTCTCGCAGAGCTTCCACCAGCGCTGAAGGGAGAAACCCGCTCCAGGGGAAAAAGCCGAGCAGAAGGATGGGGATGTAGAAGAGGATCGTCCCGCCGTGTCCGCCGATGACGGAGAAGAAGCGGGTGAGCGTGTCTCCACGCGCCGAAGCGGCGTAGCCCGTGCCGTGAAGCTTGAACATCGCAGCGTACCACGGCGCGGCGATCAGGAGGAATACCGCCGTCCCGGTCAGGAGGCGGCATTCAGGAGCGACCTCCCGCCAGCGGCGCGTGAGGAGCAGGTACGGGATCACGGCCAGCAGCGGAACCAGCACGCCGACGGGTCCTTTGGTCAAGGTCGCCAGGGCCATGCCGACATAGAAGCCCCAGTACCAGCGTTTCGCCCGGCCCTCTCCCTCCATCGCGAGGAAAAAACTGAAAATGCTCAGGGTGGTGAAGAACACCAGGACCATGTCGGTCAGCACCATCCGGCCGATCGCCAGCATCTCGAAGTTCAGCAGGAGCATGAGGGCGGCCCGAAGGCCGACCGTCGGACCGAGCAGGCGCTTGGCGAACGCGTATTGCATCAGGACAAGAAGGGTACCGAAGAGGGCGGACGGGAGCCGGGCCGCGAATTCGATCACGCCGAAGACGAGGTACGAGCACGCGATCAGCCAGTAGATGAGAATCGGCTTGGCGAAGCGCGGCGTCCCGTTCAATGTCGGCGTGAGCCAGTCGCCGGATTCGACCATCTCGCGCGCGGCTTCGGCGTTGGACCCCTCGTCGCGGTCCGTCAGGCCGAGCGTGCCCAGTCCCAGAAAGAAGAGCAGGGCGCAGAGGGCGAGGAGGAGGATGAGGTGGGCACGGGAGGGGGACGCAGCAGCGTCGGGCCCCTGCCCGCTAGGATGGGCGCGCGCCCCCATCAAGCCTTCAATTCATCCATGGGCGCGCGCTTCCTGTAGATGAGCATCAGGTTCCGCAGATAGACGAGGCTCCCCACCGCCTGGCCCGTGATGAACACCGGATCCCTGCGGTAGATCGCGTAGGTCAGGGTGATCAGGCCGCCGATCAGGCTCAGATACCAGAACGACAGCGGGATCGTGCTCTCCCGTTCCCGCTCCGACCGAAACCACTGGACGATCCACCGGGCGAAGAACAATCCCTGCCCGCCGAAGCCGATGACCAGCCAGATCGTTTCGGTGGTGCTCACGAATAACGATTAACGTTTAACGGTTTCATGTTCATGTAACGTGGAATCCCGGTAGCGATACTGGAGGCGCCGTCGCTGCATCCACCGGACGGCGAGCAGGTCCCGCAGGGCCTTGAAGACGCGGTTGCCGATGCCGTACTTCGACCGGCCGTGGGCCCGGGGGTAATGGCGGACCGGCACCTCGGTCACCGTGAACCCGTGCATGCGGGCCAGCGCGGGGAAGAAGCGGTGCATGCCTTCGAAGAGCGGGATGCGTTCCACCACCTGCCGGCGGAAGACCTTGAGCGAACGGCCGGTGTCGTGGACGCCGTCGTGGATCACGGCGTTCCGGATGGCGTTGGCGATGCGCGAAGATAGCCGCTTGACCAGCGTGTCATGGCGGTCTTTTCGCCAGCCG
>VBOF01000185.1 GCA_005877855.1 Nitrospirota bacterium
CTTCATTCAGGTGATGAAGCTGAAGAACACGTTGCGCTGGCTGAAGGGCGAAGCCCTGATCACCCACCTCGGCGCGGAATACTATGACTGAGCGTCGCGCCCGGCTCGATTAGTTTGCCTGCGGAAGGGTCCCTGAAACTCCTTCTGGGGTTGGTTTGACACCATGACAGGCCCCTCCCTAGAATGGAGCCTCAGGCGCACGCACTGATGCAGATTCAACCAACTCGGTCACCACGGTGTCTAAGGAGATAGGGGCAGTTGCGGTTTCATCCGGGCAGATAGACACTTGTGATGGAAGGAGGCGAGAATGGGACGGAAAATGGTGGTGCTGGCGGCGATTACCGTAGGCCTCTTGGTGGGAGAGCGAGGAGGAGTTGCGGTGTTCGCCGACGAGCCGAAGGCACCGCAGGCCATTCCAGTAGTCTTGACCTTAGAAAAATCTGTGGAACTGGCACTGTCCAACCATCCCAGCCTCCGGGTTGCTTCTGGGACCCAGGCGATCAATGAGGCTTTGGTAGGGCAAGCCCAATCTGGGTTCTACCCGCAAGTGCAAGGAACGATCGCCAGAACGCAAAGGACAGCGAATTCTACCAGCACATTCCAAGGTAGTGGGGTTCAGCGAGCGACCAGCGGCAGTACCACGCCATTCTACCAGAACAGCGTCACGCTCAACCAGTTGCTCTACGATTTCGGGACGACGAGGTCCCAGGTTGACGCGGCGCAGTTCAACCTCCAAGTCGCCAACTCGGACGCGGAGACCGCCGTGCAATTGGTCGTCGTCAACGTCCAGCAGGCCTATTTCAATCTCCAGCAGACACAACGTCTGGTCACGGTGAGCGAGGAAGCCGTCACGCAATTCAAGAAACACCTGGACCTGGCCCAGGGGCGGTTCAAGGCTGGTGTCGCGCCCAAAATCGACGTGACCACCGCTGAAGTCGACCTCTCCAATGCCCAACTGAATCTGATCACGGCAAAGAACAATGCCCTGGTCGCCCGGGTGACCTTGAATAACGCGATGGGCATACAGACGGCCGTCCCGTACCGTGTTCAGGACCCTGTCCTGCCGGAACCTTATCAGGTATCTTTGGACGAAGCGGTAGCCCGCGCGATGCGGCTTCGGCCGGAGATGATCTCCCAACGGGCCCAGGAACGAGCGGCTGAGGCGGCCATCAAGGCAGCCCAAGGCAATTTCTTCCCGACGGTCACCAGTTCGGCTAACTACTCCTACAATGGTGTAGAATTCCCACTGGTCTACAACTGGAGCGTGGCAGGCACCGTGAACATTCCGATTTTCAGCGGATTCCTCACCAAGCAGCAAGTCGCCCAAGCCCGCGCGAACCTCTTGAAGACCAAGGCCAACGGGGATGTGCTCGGGCAGACCATCCTGTTGGAGGTGAACCAAGCCCTGCTGAATCTGGAGGCCGCCAGGGAGCGCTTAAAGCTGACGGCGGTGACCGTCGAGCAGGCCAAGGAACGGCTGGCGCTGGTGGAAGGACGCTACAAGGCCGGCCTCAGCAACGCCGTGGAAGTGACGGACGCCGAGGTGGCGCTGGTGACCGCGCAGACCAACGATGTCGTCGCGATGTCGAGTTACCAGGCGGCGAAGGCCCAACTCGACCGCGCGATGGGGATTATCACTCCGTTGCGGAGCAGTTCATGAGACCGACCACGTGGATCATTGGTGGCGCGCTGCTCCTGGCCGGCCTGGGGACCGGGGGCTATGTGTACTTGAACGGCGACCAGAATCCGCCCGTCCGGTATAAGACCGCGAAAATCGACCGCGGGACGGTGACGCAGGCCGTCACGGCGACCGGCACGATCAATCCCGTCATCACGGTCCAGGTAGGCAGCCAGGTCTCCGGCAAGATCATGGCGCTGTACGCCGATTTCAACTCGGTCGTCAAGGCTGGGCAGATGGTGGCCCAGATTGATCCGGTGCCTTTTCAGACTGTTGTCACGCAGATGGAAGCCAACCTTCAGAATGCTTTGGGAAATATGGCTCGAGCCCAGGCCGATCTGGCCCTGCAAAAGCTCAACTTTGACCGCGCGAAAGCCTTGTTCCAGCAACAGTTGAACGCCCAGCAAGACGTGGATAATGCCCGCACTGCCTATGATACCTCCAAGGCCAACCTGCAAATCGCGGAGGCGCAGATCAAACAAGCTCAAGCTCAGTTGGACACGGCTAAGGTCAACTTAGAGTACACGAACATCTATTCGCCGGTGCACGGCATCGTCATCTCGCGGAACGTGGATGTCGGTCAGACCGTGGCCGCGAGTTTCCAGGCGCCGGTCCTCTTTACGATCGCCAAGGACCTGACCAAGATGCAGGTGGACACGAACGTGAGCGAATCGGATATCGGGGGCATCACGGAGGGAAAACCCGCCACGTTCGTCGTGGATGCCTATCCCAATCAGGTCTTCAAGGGTAAGATCACGCAGGTCCGGAATGCGCCGATCACCGTGCAGAACGTCGTGACCTACAACGTGGTGATCGGGGTGGACAACTCCGATCTCCGGCTCAGGCCGGGCATGACGGCCAACGTCTCGATCATTATCGCCGACCGCGAGGATGTCTTGCGGATTCCTAGTCAGGCCTTGCGGTTCAAGCCAAGCTTGGCGAAAGGCGCGTCGAAGGCCGGAAGCCACGCAAGCTCGGCCTCGAGCGGACCCGAGGACGGCGCCAAAGACGGCTCCGCCGAGAAAGGCGGCCGTGTAGGCTCAGAAGGTAAGGCCAAGCCGACGGTCTGGCTCCCCAACCCGCAAGGCGATCCGATTAAGGTTAAGGTGAAGACCGGCGTCATGGACGGGACCTACACAGAGCTTGTTGAGGGGCCGTTGAAGGAAGGGGACGAGGTCATCATAGGGGTGGACATGCCGAAAGGGCCGCACGGCGGCTCCTTGGGGTCCTTGCCGCCCGGATTCGGATCCCAGCCGTCTGAACGCCCAAGCACCAGGATGCCGAGAGGGCTCTGATGAGCCTGATCGTCTTACGAGATCTCGTGAAAATCTATCGCTTGGGTGAGATGGAGGTCCATGCCTTGCGGGGGGTGTCGCTGAAGATCGAGGCCGGAGAATTCGTAGCTATCATGGGGGCCTCGGGCTCCGGCAAATCCACCTTGATGAACATTCTTGGGTGCCTCGACGTCCCGACGAGCGGTACCTATACCTTGGAGGGGACCGACGTTTCCACGTTGGGGGAAAATCGCCTTGCAGAAATCCGCAGCAGCAAGATCGGCTTTGTGTTTCAGAACTTCAATCTCATTCCGAGGACGACCGCCCTGGAGAATGTGCAATTACCGCTGTTCTACAAAGAGATCCCGTCCCGCGACCAGAAGGCGATGGCCTTGCAGGCACTGGAACGGGTGGGGCTTGCCGACCGTCAACGACACCACCCAGCCCAATTGTCCGGTGGGCAGCAACAGCGGGTGGCCATCGCCCGCGCACTAGTTACGAACCCCTCGATTATTCTGGCCGATGAGCCGACCGGCAATCTGGACAGCCAGGCCTCCCGGGAGATCATGGACACGCTCACGCAACTGAACCGTGAGGGAATCACCATCATCCTGATCACCCATGAAGCGGATATCGCCGGCTATGCCCGGCGGACCATCATGATGAAGGACGGGGTGATCCTGTCCGACCGCGACGCCGGCGGCGTGGCCGTCGGGCGCCTCGTCCCGCAGGAGACGCGGGCATGAACTTTCTGCTGATGACGGTCCTGGTTGCGTTCCGCGTGCTGGGCCGGCATCGCATGCGCTCGGCCTTGACGATGTTGGGCATCATCATCGGGGTGGGGGCGGTCATCGCGATGGTCAGCATCGGAGAGGGCGCGAAGGCCGCTGTACAAGCCCAGATCGCCTCCTTCGGGACCAATGTCATCATCATCTTGCCTGGCGCGATGACGGTCAGCGGGGTGAGGACCGGACACGGCGGAGCGGTAACGCTGACCGTGGCGGACATCGAAGAGTTGAAAAAGATCCCCGGTGTCACGGAAATCGGCTGGGCTCGACGCGATGCCATGCAGGTCGTGCACGAAAGGAAGAACTGGTTTACAACGATCAATGGCGTGACGCCCGGTTACCTGACCATCCGCGGCTGGTCCATTGTGAGCGGGGACTTCTTCACGCAGACCGAGATGGACAAGGCCGCCAAGGTGGCACTGCTCGGGAATTCCGTTTTTAAGAACCTGTTCGAGCCGGGGGAAGATCCGGTGGGCGCCACGATCCGGATCAAGAACATACCGTTTAAGGTCGTTGGCGTACTCGATGCAAAAGGGTACGATACAAGAGGAGCTGATCAGGACGATGTGGTCTTCATCCCATTCACCACCGCCGAACGGAAAATCATGGGCACCAAGTTCCTGGGGTCCATCGGAGCCGGGTTCCTGTCGGCCGAATCTCCCGAGCAGATGTCCCAGATTGTCGAGGAAGTCAAGCGCATTCTGCGCCAACGGCATAAGTTGCGTCCCACCCAGGAGGATGATTTTACGGTTCGCAATCAGATCGATATAGCCAAGGTTCAAGAGGGGACCAGCGAGTCTATGACACTGCTGTTGCTGGCGGTGGCGTCCATCTCGCTGCTGGTTGGCGGAATCGGGATCATGAATATCCTGTTGGTCTCGGTCACGGAGCGGACCCGGGAGATCGGCATCCGCATGGCGGTGGGGGCCAAGCGCCGGCACATCCTGCTACAGTTCCTGGTAGAGGCCGTGGTCCTGAGCGCCATGGGCGGGCTGATCGGCGTCGGACTAGGTGTTGGGGGCGCCAAAACCGCCTCTAACCTTGCAGGCTGGCCCACCATCATCTCGGGCGACATCTTGTTGATCGCTTTCGGGTTCTCAGCTTTGGTGGGTGTCTTTTTTGGTCTCTATCCCGCCAATAAAGCCTCCCGGCTCAACCCGATCGAGGCCTTGCGTTACGAATAGTCGCTCCGGGAGCGAAGGATGTGGAAGCAGAACTTCATGTTCATCCAGACCGGAGCCGCACCCATCGACAAGACCGAGAACGAACTATTCCACGATGTCCCGCAGGCTATGGACAGTGCGGGGTTGAATGGGGAACGGTATATATCAGTCTGGGTGCAGGGTGAGGAAAAGAACGGCAAGCCGGTCATGTATACGAACATCTACGCGCGGACGGCCATCCTGGACACCGGTTGATGAAGACATCGGCCGAGGCCTGGGAGAACAGCGACGACTCGTTCAAGGTGATTTTTGAGGAGGACTGATCGAGCGGGAAAAAGAAGACCGACGGCGCTGAGCTGAGCCACCGTCGGTCTACGTGTAACGTTACTTCTTCTCTTCTTTCTTCTCCTCCTTCGCCTTCTTGGCCTTCTTCACCTTCTTCTCAGCCTTCTTCTCCTCCTTCTTCATCTCACCGCCGACGGCTGGGGTTGCTGCAGGAGCGGCAGGAGCGGCTGGGGCGGCAGCGGGAGCGTCCATCTTCTTCTCTTCTGCCGCGTAGGTGGAGCCGGCAAAGGTCAGTCCGATCATCACGGCGAACAGTGCTGAAAGTAATGCCTTCATCTAATTTCACCCCCCTCCTTTGTGTACAGTCCTGTCATCAAATAGCAGGTCGTATGCCACGCCGAGAAGCGCAGCGATGTCAGGCAAATTCTTAATAATCAAATGGGTTACGCAATGGACATAGTCGCAGTCCGAGACCTGTCCGCCGTGAACGCCGGGTTTGGGGCGAGAGGTGCCTCTAAACAGTCAGGGCTTTCCTCGTTTCGTTGCAAATCCTGGGGGCGCCCCCTATACTCCCCGGCCACTTACTGAGGAGAGCAGGGCCATGAAATTCCACGGAAGATGGTCGGCGGCGATCGCCGCGGGCGTGTGTGCGTTGCTCGTGGTGTTCTGGATCTCGGCCGTCGGGTTGAAGGACGGCGGCACGGTCGTCACGGCCGCTCCCGAGGTACTCTATGCCCCCGAAGACAAACCGGCCGACCACCTGGTCGCACTCTACCAAGGGGCCCAGCACACGATCTATCTCGCCACCTACGGGTTGACGTATCCACCGGTGGTGAGGGCGCTTATCGCGGCGAAAAAGCGCGGCGTGGAGGTGCGTGTCATTACCGACCGGGGGAAACTCGACGATCGCAATCAACGCGCCGCCCTGGAAACCTTGCGGTTGGCGGGCGTCCCGATCAAGGTCAATCGTCATGACGGTCTCATGCACATGAAGCAGGTCGTCGTGGATGACCGGGTGAACACGTCAGGCTCGATGAACCAGACGTCGAGCGCCGCCTTCTACAATGATGAACGGTTGGATATCCTGCATGATGCGGCCAGTACTCTGCGGGCGAAGGAAAAATTTCTGAAGATGTGGGACGATCACACCCGCTACCAAGATTGGTGATGAAGCTGTGAAATTCGATGTCGTGGTGGTTGGCGCTGGCGGCGGAGGCGCAATCCTCGGCCTCGCACTTGCTCAGATGGGCGTCTCAGTCCTTGTCTTGGAACGTCAACCCGGCCCGCCGACTGCCCTTCGGGGAGAGACCATCCAGCCGAACGGCCAGCGGATCCTCGCCCGGCTGGGCCTCCTTTCGGCGCTCACGCCGGAGGTTGTGGAGCCGGTCCAGCGCTTCCACTTCATTCGGATCGGTGGGGAACGCCTCTGCACGATGGACTACGGCATGCTGCCCGAGCCTAACAACCTGGCGCTGGTGGCCCTCTCCAGCGCGGTTCACCACCTGATCCTGAGTCGGCTGTCTGCCCAGGTGGGTGCCCAGCTCTGGTACGGGGCCGAGTTCCAGGGAATCTTGCAGAACAATGGCCGTGTGGGGGGCGTCCTGGTCCGACAGGCAGGACTGCAGTCGAGCACTGAGATCCAGGCTGATCTGGTGGTAGGAGCCGACGGAACGGCATCACTGGTGCGGCGCGCCTTGGGGATTCGGGCGGAGGCTCACCGCTATCGCCACGGCTATCTGAGCGCGCTCCTGCCGCGCCCGGAAGGCATGGGCGGCGAGGCGCGGTACTATGTCGGACGCGCAGAGTTGCTGGGACTATTCCCGGCTCCGGAAGACCGTGTGGTGGCGCTCTATATGGTTAAGGCTGACGCGCGAGGACGAGGGGTTGACCCGCTTAACGCGCAGCGATTGTCCGCGCTGAAGTCGCGTGTGGCAGCGATCGACGCGGCGATGACCAAGCCGCTGGAAAGCTTGACGTCGTGGGAACAAATCGGTCTGCTCCCCTGCACGCGGGTCCGGGCGGACCGATGGGTCGTGGACGGCGGGGCCCTGATCGGCGATGCGGCGCACGCGATGAATCCGCACGCTTCGCAGGGTCGGATGCAGGCGATGGCCGATGCGATGGCGCTGGCCCAAGTCATCGGCCGGTGCCGCGAGACCGGTGATTGGTCGGCTGAAGCGCTGGCGGCCTACGAGCGGGCGCGCCGTCCGCAAGTGGAGATGCTGCAGCGGCTCGCGGACGAGCAGACGTTCTTCTGGAATGCGGCGGACCCGATCCGTTGTTTTCTGCGGGACCGTATCTTTCGGGGGCTGGATCGCAACGCGCGGCTGCGCTGTCAGGCGCTGACGGCCACCGCCCGCCTGCGGACCACACCCCCGTTGACCTGGCTTGACAAGTTCATAGCCGCCGGGTTTCTCCCCGATCCCCGCGCCGACAGGATTCCCCAAGAGCAATCCCTCCC
>VBOF01000186.1 GCA_005877855.1 Nitrospirota bacterium
ATCCCGCGGTCGCAGGAAGGGCTGACCGAATTGTCCTCCGTGGCGGTTCGTGAGATGATTCGCAAGATGGTCGAGGAGGAAGACCCCAACCATCCCTTGAAGGATCAAGAGATCGTGGGGCGGCTGAAAGCCCAAAACGTGGAATTGGCCCGGCGCACCGTGGCCAAGTACCGGATGGAACTCAGCATCCCGTCAGCCAGCCGACGTAAGCGCTTGTCCTAAGACAACGCTGTCCAACTGTACCTACGTTAAGTCATCCCGCGCTCTCCTTTTAAATATCCCTTGACATCAAAATTATACTAACTATACTTACGACACTTATGTGTTTAACCTCGGGCACCAGCCTGGTGTGATGAAGGCCGTTGAGGTGAAGAGGAAGGCGCACAGCGTCCGGCCCGCCGGTCGCAAGCCTGTCTCACGGCGGTTCTCCACCCTCGAAGTCTGTCACTTGTTTGATATCTCGAAGGCGACGCTCTATCGCTGGGAGCGCGAAGGCCTGATCTCCACGCCACCACGCGATTGGCGGAATTGGCGACTATACACGACGACGAATCTCGAAGAGATTAAGCGCATCATTCGGAGGCGCGCAACAAACTAGGCGCGCGGAAGATAGAAAGGGCGACCGGTGTTTGGATTTGGTCCGAAACCGTACCTGCTGGGGTTGGACATCGGGTCTGGGTCCATCAAGATGTTGCAACTCAAGGAGGCGACGGGAAAGCTGAAGGTGGAGCGGTTCGGCACGAAGGCGCTTCCCGCCGAAATGATCGTCGACGGATCGATCATGGACGGCCTGGGGGTCGTGACCGCCATCAAGGAACTCGCCGGCGAGCAAAAACTCAAGAACAAGAACGTCGCCTTGTCAATATCCGGGACATCCGTCATCGTGAAGAAAATCACCCTCCCGCCGATGGCGGCACAGGAGTTGGACAAGCAGATCAAGTTCGAGGCGGAGCAATACATCCCGTTTGATATAAACGATGTCTACCTGGATTTCCATATCTTCTCGCAGGAAGAACAGTCCTCCAGCGCGCAGGGCGAGATGGAGGTGCTGCTGGTCGCGACCAAGAAGGACAAGCTGAACGATTACGCCAATGCAGTGCGCGAGGCCGGTTTGACGCCCAAGGTCGTTGACGTCGACGCGTTCGCCATTGAGAACATGTACTGTGCGAACTACAACGTGTCACCGGCTGAGCTGACCGCGATCGTGAACATCGGCGCCAGCGTCATGAATATCAATATCTTGAAGGGTGGTGTCTCTGCGTTCACGCGAGACATCACGATCGGCGGCAACCGGTACTCGGAACGGATCCAACAGGATCTGGGGCTGAGTCTGGAAGACGCCGAAGCGGCCAAGAAAGGCCATCTGCCAGAAGCCAATGCCAACGCGCTGCAGCAGGCAGTCGCCGCAGTCAATGAAGAGGTCGCGACGGAGATCGGCCGTTCCTTCGATTATTTCCGGACCACTTCTCCAGACGAAGACATCGCGCACATCGTCCTGTGCGGCGGGTGCTCCAAGATCAGTAGTCTGCCAGGCAAGATTTCAGAACAATTGGGGATCGCAGCGACTGTGGCCAATCCATTCAACAAGCTGGATACGACGGCCTTGAAGAAGAGTCCCGAAGACATATCGCGAGTGGCGCCGGAGGCCGCCGTCGTCGTCGGCCTCGCCTTGCGGCGGGAGGGTGACCGGTGATTAAGATTAACCTCCTCCCGGTCAAGCGAGCTGCCAAAAAGGCAAAAGTTCCTGTCGATACGGCGATGTTCCAGTTGGTGGTGGGCCTGGGGATCGTGCTGGTCTTCGTGGGGGCCTGCGGGTATCGCTGGCAGATGCTCGTCGATGAGGTCGCGCTCAAGACCCAAATCAAGGAGAGCAAGACGAAGGAGCTCGACGCGCTTAAGAAGAAGGTCCAGGAGGTCGAGGATTACGAGAAGAACAAGCGGTTGTTGGAAGATAAGAACCGCATCATCGAGCAACTTCGCAAAAATCAAGGCGGGCCGGTCCGGCTGCTTGACTATCTCAGTCAGAGCCTGGATCCCTTGAAGATCTGGTTGACCTCCGTCGACGGTGACGCGCAGGTGGCCATTAACGGCAAGGCGTTGACCAATGACGATATCGTGCAGTTCATCAGAAACCTCCAGCAGAGCGGGTACTTCACCGACGTCATGCTGGAGGAGAGCCGTCAGGCGCCCGAAGAAGGCCTGATCATCTACCAGTTCAGACTCAAGATGTCGGTCAAGGGCTGACGCATGGCCATGACAATGCCAGATCTCGCGGCCTTCAAGGCCGTCCCGCTGCAGCAGAAGGTCGCCATGTTGGTCCTGGCCTTGGTCGGGATCGGCGTCGGATTCTATTTCTATGTCGAAGAGCCGCTCCAGGCAAAAATCAACAGCCTCAAGATCGACATCGCGAAGCTCGACACGGAGATCAACACCAACAAGATCAAGATCGCGAAACTCGAGGAACTCAAGCAGTTGAACGCAGAATTGCAGCGTCAGCTCAGCAAGAACCAGGAGTACCTGCCCCCTGAGGAGGAGGCCGTGACACTGCTCAAGCAACTCTCCGACCTCGGGACTCGCATCGGTCTGGACCTCAAGCTCTGGCGTCCCGGTGCCCGTGCCGAAGATTCATCCAAGCTGTTCGTCCGGCTGCCCGTGGATGTCGAGATGAGCGGCGGGTACCACACGTTGGCGCTCTTCTTTGACCGGATCAGCAAACTGCCCCGCATCATCAACGTCAACAAAATCAAGATGGGAGGCGGGAAAGAAGAGCGGGGCCGTCTGTCGGTCCAGACATCGTTCCAGATCACGGCGTTCGCCTCTCCAGCCGCGCCCGCACCCGGAGGGGCCAAGCCGGCAGGAAAGTGAGACCGCGACAACACACCATGAGAAGGGTCACTCCATATGTTGTCGGTTGGGCAGCCACCCTGCTGCTGGGCGTAAGCCATGCGGTCGCGGACCCGACGACCGAGCAAACGCTGGTGGCCATGAGCCTGTTGACCGGCGAAGATCAGAAGCCGCCTGTCCAGAAGCCCAAGGCCCCGCCTCCTGGCAGTCTCGGGCAGGCTCCGGCCCAGCCCACTGCCCCTGCTGCACCGGCCAAGCCTGGAATGCCTGCTCCTACAGCCGGCACACCCGCACCGACTCCTGCAGCCCCTGCTGCAGCCCCAGGACCCAAGGAAGCGCCCAAACCGGCTGCGTCGCCCGCGACCACGATGACCGCTGCGCCGGGCGCCGCAGTCCCCCCAGCAGACAGTGTTGAAGGCTATTCCTACGATCCGAAGAGTCGGCGCGATCCGTTCCAATCGCTCACGAAAGTCATCAAAAGTGCCTCTTTGCAGTCGCAGATGCCTCCTCTGCAACGTGTCCAGATCAGCGACATGAAACTCCTGGGCATCATGTGGGGAGGGTACGGCTACCACGGACTGATCCAAACCCCAGACGGGAAGGGATACACGGTAAAAGAAGGCATGTTGCTGGGCACCAACAACGGGGTCATCAGAACGATTACCGATAAAGCCATCATTGTGTCGGAACCCACCATCGATATTGCAGGAAGAAAAAGCACGAAGGAGGTCGAACTCCTTCTCCGGCCCAGAGAGGTGACCGAATGAAAATCCAACTGACCAGCCTTGGGGTCCTCGCGGCAGGAGTTCTGATTCTAGGACCCCTGCAGGCCTGCGCCCCGACCACGCCGATGGTGGTGCCGACCGTCGCTGAGGCCACACCCCTCCTCGGTGCCGACGCGGCGTCTCGAGAGATGCCGCCCCCGCCTGCTGACGCGTCAAGGTCGGCGCCCGAGTCTCCGGCGGTGCAGGCCGCAGGCGAGGCCGCCGCGTCTTCCCTCGTGGCCGCTGGGACATACAGCGAAACACCGCTGCCTCCCGCAACATCCATGACGGACCTCACCGTGAAGCGAACCGTGGGCAGCGTGGTGGTGCTCATTACCGGAGATGGTGATCTGACCTACGACGTCACGAAGCTGAGCAGGAATCGGCTCGTCATTGACCTCATGAATGTCGTCAACGGCACCAAACGGAAGGCCGTCCGCGTGGGGCACCCCTTCATGCGGCAGGTTCGGATTGGCGTGCACCAGTTCCCGCAGGCAAAAGTGCGGGTGGTCCTCGATCTGGGTCAGAGGGTCCCCTATACCATCGTGAAGACTGGGAGGCAGCTCCGGGTGACGCTGTCGGAACAGGCCTTGGCGCTGGAGGCCCCTCAAGAAACGAAAATGACAAGCCGGCCCGCTCCCACACCGACCGACAAGGTCGCGCGCCCGAGTCCCAGGCGCAGCGTGCCGGTGCCGGTGCCGGATCGACTCAAATTCCTCGATCCCCTGACGCCGGTGGCGCAACCGAAACTGGATCAACCAACAGATCTTGGCACAATGGGCGGGACCGAGCGATTCATCGGGAAGCGCATTTCCCTGGACTTCCAGGACGCAGACATTAGCAGCGTGCTCCGCCTGATCGCCGACGTCAGCGGGCTCAACATGGTCGTCGGGGAAGCGGTCAAGGCGAGGGTGACGCTGAAGTTATTGAACGTGCCCTGGGACCAGGCGCTCGACCTGATTCTCAAGCTGAACAACCTGGGGCAGATCCGCGAGGGGAACATCCTGTGGATCGACACCCTGGCCAACATCACCAAGCTCCGGGATGACGCCGCCCGGGC
>VBOF01000187.1 GCA_005877855.1 Nitrospirota bacterium
CGTCTTGGAGCCCCTCGGCGTGATCCCAAGCTTTCGCAAGTGAGACTCTGGAACAACACTATAAACCGCTCCTGAATCAACTAGAAATCTCAGGCGCAACTACTTCTTCGGATCAGCAGGATGGATGACTGAAGCTCGGACGTAGGTAAGCCCCATCAGCTTGATCCTCCCGTGAGTGGGCGTGGCATCGTGTTTCCGCCCTGGTGGATGAGACACGGGACGAAAGGAAAAGGTTGAAGCCGGGAGCATCATAAAGAAGTCTTCACCGGCAAACAGGCTAGGCCAGCTCCGCTAGGGAGTCAAGCGAGTGGCGCCGCGTGGGACCCGGGCGGAGCGGAAGAACCTACAGCCGAGCCTGCGGGGCTGCGACGGCGAAAGGGTCTGAGCACGTCCGGGTGATGCGGTGACAGGACCCGCGAAAACGGGAAGTTAGGCGGCAGGCGAGATTTACTTCTGCTTCTTACGAGGGTGCGTGTAGAAATAGCCCCAGACGGTCAGGATCGTACTCAAGACCGCGACGAAAAGCATCACCTGATCGAAAGGCTCGAATCCAAATGTCATTTAGTCACCCTGTCCGTCAAGCCATTGTGCGAAGAGAAACAACTCTGTCATAACAACGAGCCCCAATATAACACTGGTCCCGCTGGCCTGTCCACTGACCAAGCCGCCTACTACGGCGATAAGGCCGATCCCCTTGGCCATGTCGTAAAGAAACTTGGCGGCACTCTCGCGCTGTCGGTCGGTCATGTCTCATGAGACACCTGAAATCGTAAAAAGATAAATTGGGGAGAGGGGATCTTAGGGTTCGGTCTTTGTGGTAGGACTTGAGAAGGCCAGCTTGGCGAGAGAGAAGGGATTCACGCGGGAGCCGTTGAGCCAGGCAGCCCAGTGTAAGTGCGGGCCGGTGGCGCGCCCGGAATGGCCGACCGTGCCGATCACGTCCCCTCGCTTCACGCGCGCCCCTTCCTTGACTGTCGCCGAGTCCAGGTGAAAGTACATGGTGAAGAGGCCGAGGCCGTGATCGAGGATCACGCTGATGCCGCTGAAGAACTGATCGTCCATCAGCCGGACGATCCCGTCGTTCGCGGCCTTGACCGGCGCGCCGAGCGGCGCAGCGATGTCTTCCCCCGAATGCTGGTTGCGCGTCTGGCCGTTGAGGATGCGTTTGCTCCCGAACGCCCCCGTGACAGTGCCCTCCACCGGCACCAGGAAGCCAGCGGCCCACAGGCGTTCCGGCGTCAAGCCCGCCAGCACCGCCTTCACTCTTTCCTGCTCCCGATTGATCCGCTTCAAGGCGTCGGCATCGGGCTCGACCTGCTCCTTGGGCAGGGTCATGGACTGGACGCGGAACTTTTCGGCCTGCACCACGACCCGGTATAACCGCTCTTGACGGCCATCCGGATAAGTGATCGCAGCCTTGAGGCCGACCGGGGCCGGTTCGTCCGCCATGTCGATGCCCACCAGCGCGCCGAATTCGTCCGTCCGCCCCGTCTTGAAGAAGGGGATCGAACGGTTGTGGAACCGTCCCTGCACGGAGGCCGGATTCCCTTCAGCGATGAGTGTGAGGTAGAGCACCTCGCCCTGCTTTGCCGTGAAGACTTTCTCGGCAGCCGCCTGGGCAGAGTACGAGGCACCGCCGACCGCAAGCACGCACCAGAGCCAGGTTGGGATCAGAAACGAGGCGCGACGGTAACGAAGTAGGCGGCTCACACCGAGGGCTACCGGAAGACGCGCTGGCCCGAGACCTGCGAGAGGAGCTCTTCCACGCGGCGGTTGGACGAGCTGAAGGGGTCCATGCAGAGGATGGTCTCCTCCCAATAACCATTGAGCTTGAGGTACGTCCAGTCCACCGTGTAGGAGCGGTTCTTCGCGCGTGCGAACCGGATGAAGTCCCCCCGCACTTTCGCGCGCGTCGACTGCGGCGGAGTCGTCATGGCCCGTTGGACGGACTCCTCGGGCACCAGCCGCTCCACCAGCTCTTGCCGCTCAAGGAGATAGTAGAGGCCCCGCGTCCTCTTCACGTCGTGGTACTGGAGATCCATCATGGTGATCCGTGGATCGTCCCACCCGCAGCCCTTCTTGTCCATGTACTCGAGCATGATCCGCTTCTTGACGACCCAATCCAGCTCGTGGCAGAGCTGCATGGGGTCCTCTTCCAGGCGATCGAGGATGTTCTCCCACCGGCGCACGACGTCGGCGGCGACCGGCTCGTCGTCCAAGGACCCGAGGTATTCCTTGGCGCGCTCCATGTAGACGCGCTGGATCTCGATGGCCGTGAGCTCGCGCCCGTCTTCGAGCTTGATCTTCTTCTTCAGCGTCGTGTCGCGCGCGACCTCCCGGATCGCCTTGACCGGGTCATCCAGCTCCATGTGGGACACGGTGTAGCCGTCCTCGATCATCGAGAGGACCAGCGCGGCGGTCCCGACCTTCAGGTAGGTCGCGATCTCCGACATGTTCGAATCCCCCATGATGATGTGGAGCCGGCGGTATTTCTCCGCGTCGGCGTGGGGCTCGTCTCGGGTGTTGATGATGCTCCGGGACGAGGTCGTGGACGAAGCGGTCTTCTCGTGGATGTGCTGCGCGCGCTGGGAGATGAAGAGCTGGGCCTTGCCGGAGACCTTGAGGACCTTGCCGGCGCCGGCGAAAATCTGCCGCGTGACGAAGAAGGGAATGAGTTGCTCGGTCACCTTCCAAAAATCCACGACTCGCCGCATCAGGAAATTCTCGTGGCAGCCGTACGCGTTGCCCAGCGAGTCCGTGGTGTTCTTGAAGATGTAGATCTCGCCGGAAAGACCCTCCTCGCGGAGCCGCTCCTCGGCGGCGGGCAGGCACGCTTCCAGGAGGCGCTCGCCCGCCTTGTCATGCACCACCAGGTCCTCGCTGTTGTCGCACTCCGGCGTGGAATACTCGGGATGGCACCCGGTGTCCTGGTAGAAGCGCGCGCCGTTCACGAGAAACGCGTTCGAGGGCCAGCTGTTGGGAATGAGCCCTTCGAAGATGTAACCAAGGATCTTCTCGATGGGCAGGTAGATCCGGCCGTTCGGCGAAAAGATCAGGCCGTACTCGTTCTCAAGGCCGAAGATGCGCGGCTTCATGGCTAGGCCACGAGCGATTTGATCTCAGCCGAGCCAATCCGGCGGAACGTGCGCCCGGTGCGGGTGCGGTCCAGGACCGCAACCTCCAGCCCCTCGGCCCCCAGCTTCTGGTTCGTCACGGTATCCAGCGCCTCGATGCTCAACCGCAGCGCCTCCCTCAGCGAGATGGTCGGCGCGGTCCATCGGGCCTTCAGGAACGTCAACAGCGCGTCCGCCTTGCCGCCGATGGCCGCCACGCCCTTCTCGTCAATGATACTCCCGTCATAGGAGATGCCGTAGATCTCGTTGGGCTTGTCCCCCTGGCCGACTTCCACGACCAGTAGTTCCACCTCCAAAGGCTTCGGCTCGACGCTGAAGATACTGCCGATGCTCTGCGAGTAGGCGTTGGCGAGCGATCTGGCCGTGACGTCCTCCCGGCTGTAGGTGTACCCCTTGAGGTCGGCGTGCCGGATGCCGGCCTTGCGCAGCATCTCAAACTCGTTGTACTTGCCGGCGCCCGAAAAGGCGATCCGGTCGTACATCTCGGAGATCTTGTGCAGCGACGCGCTGGGGTTGTCCGCCACCAGCAACACCCCGTCGACTAACTCCATCGCAACGATCGAGCGGCCCTTGGCGATGCCCTTCTTGGCATACTCGGCCTTGTCGGCCATCATCTGCTCGGGCGAGACGTAGTAGGGAAGCGCCACCGTCAGACCCTCTCGCGCCGCTCGTTGATCAGCGCGTTGCACGTCTCGGCGATCTTGGACTCTTCAAGGTCGCGGACGCCTTTCTCGCTAATCACCTTCACCGTGGGGTAGATGCCGC
>VBOF01000188.1 GCA_005877855.1 Nitrospirota bacterium
CCATCTGGGCCAGCTTGTTGGCCTTGCCCTCGCAGGACAGCATATCGCCTTCCAGCTTTTCATAGTGCTCCAGTTCGATCTGGAAGAGGCGGGCAAGCTCCAGGGACGGGCCCGCCGCGCCGGCGATGGCGATGGTCGAATGCTCGTCGGTCTTGAACACCTTGTCGATGCGGCGCCCGGCGACCTGGAACCCTTCGGTGGCCTGGCGGTCGCCCGCCATCAGGACGCCATCCTGATACCGGATCGCCAGCACCGTGGTGCCGTGGGGGACGGCCGGAAGCGCAGCGGTGCCGGGCGCGCCAGAGGCGGGCTGGGAGCCGATCTGTGGGGCCTGGTGAAGAGGCTCAGGGCCACGGCCCGCCAGGAAGTCATAGAAACTGGAGCCGTAAGGGTCGAGGAAACGCGACACGGCAGTCAGGCCTTTAATTTTTCCAGCAGGATGTCGACGGTCTCGGATTCGTCGAGCAGGCCTTTCGTGAGAGCCTCGGTGCCGCGGAGCGGCTCGAGAAGCGGGACCTTCTTGATGACCGCGTTGCCGGCGTCGAAGAGCACCGACGTCCAGCTCGCCGCGTACACTTCCTGGGGCCATTTCTTCACGCAGGCCGCGCGGAAGTAGGCGCGCGTATCGAAAGGCGCGACGGTCTCCGCCAGGCGGATTTCCTCGTCCGAAACGATCCGCTCCACCCGGTTCGCGCGCTCGAGTGTGTAGTAGAGCCCCTTGTCGGGCCGGACATCGTGGTACT
>VBOF01000189.1 GCA_005877855.1 Nitrospirota bacterium
CCGCGCTCTCGCGCGGGGAAATCCAGTGCATCGGCGCGACCACCCTGGATGAGTACCGCAAGCACATCGAGAAGGACGGGGCGCTGAAGCGGCGCTTCCAGCCGATCTACGTGCAGCAACCCAGCGTGGATGAGACCATCCGCATCATCCAGGGCCTGCGCGATCGCTACGAGAACCACCACGGAGTGGAGATTACCGAAGAGGCCATCGCCGAAGCCGTCAAGCTGGCGGATCGGTACATCACCGACCGGTTCTTCCCAGACAAGGCCATTGACGTGATCGACGAGACCGGATCCCGGGCCAAGCTGCAGGCCTATGCCCTGCCGGGCGATCTCCGGGCGATGGAACAGGAGTTGAAGAAGGTCTCGCGCGAGAAGGAAATGGCGATCGCGCTCCAGAACTTCGAGGAGGCCGTGAAATTCCGGGAAGAGGAAGAGCGGTTGCGGAAGCTGCTGGAAGACTCGAAGCGCGAGTGGAAGAAGAGCCAGGAGAAGAGCCGGCCAGTCATCGCGAAGGAGGATGTCTCCTACGTAGTCTCCAAGATGACCGGGATCCCGCTCTTCAAGCTGGAAGAGGAGGAGTCCCTGAAGTTGCTGCGGATGGAAGAGGCGTTGCACAAGCGCGTCGTCGGCCAGGAGGAAGCCGTCTCCGCCGTCGCGCGGTCTATCCGGCGCTCGCGGGCCGGGCTCAAGGAGTCCAAGAAGCCGATCGGGTCGTTCATCTTCATGGGGCCGACGGGCGTGGGCAAGACCGAGCTGGCGCGGGCGCTGGCCGAGTTCCTGTTCAACACCGAGGATGCCCTGATCCGAATCGACATGTCCGAGTACCAGGAAAAGTTCAGCAGCTCTCGGCTGTTCGGGGCGCCCCCGGGGTACGTGGGCTACGAAGAGGGCGGCCAGCTCACGGAGAAAGTCCGCCGTCGGCCATACTCGGTAGTGCTCTTCGACGAGATTGAGAAGGCGCACCCGGACCTCTTCAACGTGCTCTTACAGGTCTTGGACGACGGCGTCCTCACGGACAGCCTCGGCCGGAAGGTGGACTTCAAGAACACGGTCATCATCATGACCTCCAACCTCGGCACCAGGCTGATCAAAGGGGCCTCGCTGGGCTTTCAGCAGGACACGTCGGAGGATGTCAATCGCCGCCACAAGGAAGACATCCTGGGCGAACTCAAGCGCACCTTCAGCCCCGAGTTCCTCAACCGCATCGACGAGGTCGTGGTGTTCCACGCGCTCGAGAAGTCGCACCTGGTCACGATCGTGGACAACCTCCTCCGGGAATTGAACCAGCGCCTGGCCGATCGCGCGATCGAGCTCGAAGTGTCGGACGAGGTCAAAGCCTGGTTGATCCAGGAAGGCTACCAGCCCATCTACGGAGCCCGTCCGATGCGCCGGTGCATCCAGAAGAACATCGGCGACCCACTCTCTGAAGAGCTGATCAAGGGGCGGTTCCGGGAGTTCCGCAAGGTCAAAGTGGTCATGAAGGGCGGGGCGCCGGCCTTCGTCGAAGAGGAGGCCCTGGCCGGGGTATGACCGGCCGGCCCGGCGCCCCGGGGGTGTTCCCACCGTTGGCCGCTCCGCTCTGTTGATCCTGAGTGCGACCACGCATTCCAGTTTGCTTCTGTGTGGACTGCATCGTCTCCCCCGCCCTGTCTGAGCCACGTCGGTGATTCTGGGCATCGAGACATCCTGTGACGAAACCGCCGCTGCCGTCGCCCGCGCGGATGGCGTCGTGCTCGCCGAGGTGGTGCGTTCGCAGGTCGAGACCCACGCCCGCTACGGGGGCGTGGTGCCCGAATTGGCCGGCCGCCGCCACATCGAGACCATCGACCAGGTCGTGCAGGAGGCCTTGACCCGTGCGGGGATTGGCCCGCGCGAGCTGAGCGCGGTCGCGGTGACCGGGGGGCCCGGCCTCATCGGCGCGCTCCTGGTCGGCGTCGCCTATGGCAAGGCCCTGGCCTACGCGTTGCAGATCCCGTTGTTTCCCGTCAATCACCTGGAAGGCCATCTGTGCGCAGCCAGCTTGGGTGCCGGCCCCGTGGCGCCGCCCTTCGTGGCGCTGATCGCCTCGGGCGGCCACACGAATCTCTATCACGTGAAGACGTGGGGCGAGCCGGAGCTCCTGGGACGGACACTGGATGACGCGGCAGGGGAGGCCTTCGACAAGGCCGCCAAGATGCTCGGCTTGGGCTATCCCGGCGGTCCCGTGATTGACCGGCTGGCGGGAGCGGGCGACCCGGAGCGGGCGCCGTTCCCCCGTCCGTACCCGACGTGCGAGGACCTCAACTTCAGCTTTAGCGGCATCAAGACCGCGTTATTGTATTTCTTGCGGGAGCGGGAGGCTGAAGGGCGTTCCTGGCATGCGCCGGACGTGGCGGCTGGGTTCCAGCAGGCCATCGTGGACGTCTTGGTGGAGAAATCGCTGGCCGCCGCCAGGCGCTGCGGCGTGCGTGACGTCGTGGTGACGGGCGGCGTGGCCGCCAACTCGCAGCTCCGTGCACGCTTCGAGGCACGAGGGCGCGACGAGGGGGTCACCGTTCATATTCCCCCGGTTCGCTACTGCACTGACAACGGTGCCATGATCGCCGTGGCCGGCGCACGGCTGTTGTGCAAAGGGCGGGTTGCGCCGCTGGGTTTCGAACCTCGAGCGGACTGGGTCATCGGAGGCTGACGAGCGCAAGGAGGGCGCCCGATTCCTTCTCCT
Organism: Nitrospirota bacterium; assembly: GCA_005877855.1. Lineage (GTDB taxonomy): Bacteria > Nitrospirota > Nitrospiria > Nitrospirales > NS-4 > NS-12. The sequence continues at coordinate 2,704 of VBOF01000189.1, forward strand.
CACGGGAACCTGACGGGGCTCAAGCCCAGCCAACTGAGGCGGTTGGAACATGTCTACCGCCGCCGGGTGCCCGAAGATGCCATCATCTCCTGGGAACTGGCCCGGTTCTGCTCGGGGCTCTCCCGCGAGATTGGGCGCCAGATCGGCCTGCTGATCAATCGACGGGGCCTGATCGAGGACGTCATCGTCGGGAACGACCGAGAGGTGGTCTTGCCCGACCTCTCAGACTATCGCCTCGGCCGGCAAGCGCTCCGGGGCATTCGGCTCATCCATACCCATCTGCGCGACGAACCGTTGAGTCAGGACGACCTGACCGACTTGGCCCTCCTGCGTTTGGACCTGATCGCGGCCCTCGGCGTGCGCGCCGACGGCCAGCCGGGCCATCTGTACGCGGCGAACATCCTGCCGCCGAATCCGGCCGGGAAATCCTGCGAGGTCTGGTCGCCGGTCGCTGTGGCAGACTGCCAGGTCCATCTGGGCGAATTTCTCGGCTCGCTCGAAGAGGAGCTCAGCCGGACCCGCACCGCGCATCTCGTGGACGACTTGCAAGAGCAGGCGATTCTGGTCAGCGTGTCGCGGCAGAGCCACGCCGATCAGGAAGAGTCGCTGGCGGAGCTGGCCGATCTGGCCCGCTCGGCCGGTCTCATGGTGCTGGACATGGTCGTGCAGCGGCCCCAGACGCTGCATCCCAAGTACCTGCTGGGCAGCGGCAAGCTCAAGGAGGTCGTCATCAAGGCCTTGCAACACGGAGTGGACTACCTCGTCTTCGACCAGAATCTGTCGCCCGCGCAGGCCACGGCCATCGCCGCCGTGACCGACTTGAAGGTCATCGACCGGACCCAGTTGATTCTCGACATCTTCAGCCGCCGGGCGCACAGCCGGGAGGGCAAGCTGCAGGTGGAGCTCGCCCAGCTGCGCTACCTCCTGCCTCGCCTCACCGGACGCGGCACGGCGATGTCGAGGTTGGCCGGGGGCATCGGCGGGCGCGGACCCGGCGAGACGAAACTGGAAGTGGATCGGCGCCGCGTGCGGGACCGCATCAGCCATCTCGAGAAGCAGATGGAGGCGCTGGCGCGCACCCGCATGCAGCAGCGGGCCCGGCGCCTGCGACGGGCGGTGCCGATCATCTCGATCGTGGGCTACACCAACGCCGGCAAGTCCACGCTGCTGAATGTCCTGACGCGCAGCCGGGTGACGGCGAACAACCGCCTCTTCGAGACGCTGGACACGGCCAGCCGCCGCCTGCGCTTTCCCCAGGAGCGGGAAGCGATCGTGACCGACACGGTCGGGTTCATCCGGAATCTGCCCGCGGAACTGATGGGCGCGTTCCGCGCCACGCTTGAGGAACTGCACGACGCCGACCTGTTGCTCCATGTGGCGGACCTTGGCAGCCCGACCCTGGAGCGGCAGGTGGCGGCCGTGGGGGACATTCTGCGGGAACTGGAGCTTGATCGCCTGCCGCGCCTGTTGGTCCTGAACAAGGCTGATCTGGTGGACCCCACACAGGCGACCGTGGTGAGCGCCCGCTTGGGCGGGTTGGCAGTCTCGGCCGTGCGGCCCGACACGCTGCTCCCCCTGCTGGACACAGTCGAAAAGCAGCTCTGGAGTTTGACCCAGGCCGGCCTTTCCTGCTAGCATAGGCCCACTTTTCCAGGAGTTGTGGATCCATCTGCGGCGATGGCTTTGCCCGGTTTCATGACTTTCACGTAGGCTGGTCTTGATGGGGATGCCCGTGGCCGTCGGTCCCGCGGGGGTCCCGACGAGGGGGGAGCCATTGGGGACCGCGGACCGGCTCCTAAAGCTGCTGGACGAAGAGTTTCCGAGCCCGCGGGTGGCGCTTCATTACAAGACGCCGCTCCAGTTGCTGGTAGCGACCATCTTGTCGGCCCAGTGCACGGATGAGCGGGTGAACCAGGTGACGAAGGGGCTCTTTGCCCGGTATCGGACCGCTAAGGACTACGCGAGGGCGGACCCGGCCAGATTGGAAGCGGAGATTAGACCGACCGGATTTTACAAGGCGAAGGCCCGGAGCCTAATCAAGACCGGCCAGGCCCTGGTCAGCCGCTTCGGTGGAGAAGTGTCGGTGGTAGTCGACACCCACGTCAAGCGGGTCACCCGGCGGCTGGGCTTGGTGGACACGGACGATCCGGAGAAGATCGAATTCGCGTTGCAGCGCCTGTTACCGAAGGGCAGGTGGACGAGAGCCTCGCACCAGTTGCTGCTTCACGGACGGCATATCTGTCAGGCGCGCGTCCCCAAGTGCCACGAGTGCCGGCTGTACGATCACTGTCCGTGGGAAGGAAAGCGGCCCGCATGATTCGGAGCATGACGGGATACGGTTGCGCCGAGGGCCGGCATAAGGGCACGCCAATTACCGTGGAAATCCGTTCGGTGAACCACCGACACGGCGAGGTGATGGCCAAACTGCCGCGCGCTTTGCAGGCCCATGAAGACCGGATCCGCGACCTGGTCCAGGCCCGGGTGGCCCGTGGGCGGGTGGAGGTCACGGTGAATTTCAGCGGTGAGCGTGACCCCGGGCGTGGGGTTGTCCTGGACTGGGCGCTCGCGCGCCGGTATCACGCGTTGCTGAACGAGTTGCAGCGGGAGCTGGGCCTCAAAGGCTCGCCGGATGCGACCCTGCTCGCCAGCTTCCGGGACGTCATTAGGCCGGCGGAGTTAGCGACCGAAGATCCGGGCGCGGTCCGCGCGGTGGAGCGCGTGCTGGGCCAGGCGTTGAAAGCGCTCGATCAGATGCGCTGCCATGAGGGCCGCACGCTGGAGCGGGATCTCCTGGCGCGGTTGCAAGAGGTGGAAGGGCGCCTACGAACGATCCGCCAACGGCTCCCAGCCATCGTGGAGGAGCGCGCCGCGCGCTTGCAAGAGCGGATCAAGCGGCTCCTGGAGAGCGCGGGGGCGGGCAGGGACAGTGTGGACCAGGGCCGCTTGGCGCAGGAGGTGGCGCTCCTAGCCGATCGCAGCGACGTGAGCGAAGAGCTGACCCGCTTGGACAGCCATCTGGCGCAGTTCCGGGCGTTCCTCCGAAAGACCGAGCCGGTGGGACGAAGCCTAGATTTCCTGTTGCAGGAGTTGAACCGCGAGATCAACACCATCGGGTCGAAGGTCGGTGACACGGTGGTGACCCAGGAGGTCGTGGCTGTGAAGGCGGAGCTCGAGAAGATCCGCGAACAGGTGCAGAATGTTGAGTAAGGACACCATCGTGAAGCGCCGTCAGGGCATCCTGTTCGTGGTGTCAGCGCCCTCCGGCGCCGGCAAGACGTCCCTGTGTCAGGAACTCGTCAGCCAGTTGCCGGATTTGCGCTACTCGGTTTCCTACACCACCCGCAAGCCGCGTCCGGCGGAAATTGCGGACCGGCACTATCACTTCGTGGATGAAGCCACGTTCCGAGACATGATCAAGGAAGGCGCCTTTCTGGAGTGGGCCGAAGTCTACGGCAATCTCTACGGGACCCCCCGGGCCCCCATCAAGGAATGGATCTCGCAGGGGATCGATGTCCTTCTCGACATCGATACCCAGGGAGCTTTGCAGATCCGGCGGCACGAACCGGACGCGGTATCGATCTATATTTTGCCGCCATCGCTGGAGGTGCTGCGCCGGCGCTTGGAGGACCGGAAAGGAGACGCGCCGGATGAGATTGCGAGGCGGTTGAAAAAGGCCCGGGACGAAGTGAAGAACTATCGAGACTATATCTACGTGATCATCAACGAGGACTTTAAGTTTGCCGTGCGGCAGCTTGAAGCCATCGTACTGGCCGAGCGCAGCCGGACAGCCCTGCTGGACCTATCTGCAGTGGAACAGGCCTTGATGGAGCCTCAGGAGGATCATTAATGGACGCGTTATCGCTGTTGCCCGAGTATCAGGACTTACCGATCGAATCACGGAGCCGACTGGTGATCATTGCGGCCCAGCGGGCCCGGCAGTTCATGCAGGGCACCCGGCCGTCGATCGCGACCAAGCACACCAAGCCGACGACGATGGCGCTGGAAGAGGTGCTGAAGGGCAAGGTGACGTTCCTGGTCGGAAAGGAGGCCCGCCAAGCTATGAAAGAAGCGCGCAAGCAACGGGAGCGCGAGCTTGAACGGCTAACCCTGGCGCACGTAGGCGGTGAAGACGCCAACGAGATCAAGAAGGACCTGAGCGTCGTGGTGGACGACTCCAAGCCTGCGGAGGCGAGTGAAGACGACTAATCGCATCCCCCGCCCGCCTGATGCGCGTTTGACGGGCAAAAGCATCGTGCTCGGGGTGACCGGCAGCATCGCTGCCTACAAAGCGGCCTCGCTGGCGCGCCGCCTGCAGACCGAAGGAGCGATGGTGCGCGTGGTCATGACGCACAGCGCACAGCGCTTCGTCGCACCGCTGACCTTTGAGGCACTCACGGGCCACCCGGTCGGCACCGATCTGTTTTCGTCGTCGGACGCAGAGGTGGGTGTGGGAGGGGCGCGGGTACCCGTTGCTCCGTCGAATGCAACGGGTGATGGGCCCCCTCCCACTCGGAACGTTATGCCGCACCTCGCGCTCGCGGACGGGGCCGATCTGATCGCGATCGCGCCGGCCTCGGCCCACTGCGTTGCCAAGCTGGCGCATGGCCTCGCCGACGATCTGCTCACCACGCTGGTGCTCGCGGCGGAGTGCCCGGTGGTCGTGGCCCCCGCCATGGACGGTGGCATGTGGACCCACCCGGCGGTCTGCGCCAATGTGCTGACGCTTCGTCAGCGCGGGGTCACCGTGCTAGAGCCGGAGGTCGGGCCGTTGGCGTCCGGCCGGGTCGGCCAGGGGCGCTTTCCCGACGAGGACATCATCCTGGCGGCGATCTCCGGGGCGCTCTGCGCCAAGGATTTCCGCGGTCGGCGAATCCTCATCACCGCGGGGCCCACGCAGGAACCGCTCGATCCGGTGCGGTTCCTGTCGAACCGCTCATCCGGCAAGATGGGCTGGGCTCTGGCGGAAGCCGCACGGGATCGTGGCGCTGACGTCGTCCTGGTCGCGGGGCCGACTGGTCTCGCGCCCGTCCCGAACGTCGAGTACGTCCCGGTGGTCACGTCCGAGGAGATGCGCAAAGAGGTCGTCACCCGGTTTCCGGGCACCGATGTCCTGATCATGGCGGCGGCGGTCGCTGATTTCCGGCCTCCCCGCCCGGCCAGGGGTAAGGTGCCGAAAGGCCGGGGCGTACGGATGCTGGCGCTGGAGCCGACCACGGACATTTTGAAGGACCTACCGCCGCGACGCGCCGGACAGGTCGTGGTCGGTTTCGCGGCAGAGACTGGCGAGCTGGTCGCACGTGCCAGGGGCAAGCTGATAGACAAGGCGCTGGACCTGATTGTTGCCAACGACCTCACGGAGCCTGGGGCCGGGTTCGGCACCGATACGAACCGCGCGACCTTCCTGGACCGTACGGGCCGTTGTGACGCGTTGCCGCTCATGTCGAAGCATGAGCTGGCGCATCGAATTCTTGACGCGGTGCTCACACTTCCTTAGGCTGGGAGCTCCGCACAGACCACTCGGACGCAAACACGAGGGAATCCCTGATGGCAAGCGAATCGGCATCTCGAGCCTTTATGTCTGACGCCAAGGAACTGGTCGACGCGGGCCAGTTCAGCAAGGCCATCGAAGTCCTTCAGGAAGGACTAAAGAAGTTCCCTAAAACGGTCAGCGCCCGGGTCCTCCTGGGTGAGATCTACCGGACCTCTGGGGACCTCGATCTGGCTCGCGCTGAGCTGGAGCAGGTCATCAAGGCCGCACCGGACAATTTCGCAGCCTGCCGGAAGCTGGCGCTCGTGTATCGCGATCTCGGAGATAAGCCTGCGGCGATCAAGGCGTGCGAGACCATCCTGAAAGCCAACCCCAAGGACCGCGAGATGGGGCA
>VBOF01000190.1 GCA_005877855.1 Nitrospirota bacterium
GGAACCGGCGACTCGGTGGATGGGTACTGGGACCCTGACGAGCGTGTTTTATACATCCGAAAGTCCCTGCCGATCCGACGACGTCGCTATATCCTCGCCCACGAACTCGGCCACGCCTGGAACGATTGGCAGCACCACGCGATGGACAATGGGATTGCCTCTCACTATTGACAGTCCCGCTTCATCAAACAAAGCGATACCCCTACAACCCGTGCGTTTCGTTCTCAAGAATCGGCCTCTTACGTTTGGCTGCACGCGAGCGATTAATCGTCGAGGCTGCGCGGGGCCATCCGGTCCTTCTGGAACGCGAACATGCCGTCTAGGAGTACGAACATCGCAATCAGGGTGAGCAGGATGCCGCCTTCAAACCATCCTTCCGTTCCCAATTTCCAAGTATGATGCGTCAGTCCTGCTAAGAGGCCCAGCACCCCACAGGCGAAACCGAGCGCAGTCCCAAGGCGGGCAATCAACGTGCGCTTATATCCCACATTTCTCATCGCTTCCACCCCTTTTTTTAGTTGCTCGTGACATGCGTCACTTCCAGTGCGGCAGGTTACTGATCCGTCCTCTCTGAACAGCGGAGCACTGGCAAGGCTAGGCCACCCTTCGGGACCTGTCAAGGGTAGTTTCGATCAGACAAGCGAGGAATCTGGGGAAAGAAGGATGGTTGCGGGGACGGGCTCTTTCCGCGGTAGCCCCTAAAAATGAAAGCTGAATTGGTTTGGAGTCGGATTTAAATGGCCACTTTTCCTACGGACGCCAACTGAAATGTGCGGCCGGTTCCTCTCTCTCTCGATACCCTCTGGCCAGCATACAGGTTTTATAGACTTCCCCTATCAAGTCACTTCGGGAATATATGTGTTTTGTAGACTCATTAGCTGCCGCCTTTTCGCCTTTATTCCAGCATTCATTATTGTCCTTAGTGTAGGATTCCTTGGTCATTCCAGCCTTGGTCCAGTAATACATCGTGACACAGGATGTCAAGGCTGTCAGCATCAACATGCTTACTAGGAATCGTTTCATGGTCTATTCCATTCCCTCGATCTTGGCGCAGAAGGCAAGGCTAAGCCGGAATACTCAGCAACTACAATGCCAATGCGGAGATTACATGGAAACATACAGATAGAACATGAATGAGCAAATCCAGATGTGTCGCTAAGGATACTCACACTACCTTTTTGCCAAAATGGCGGGTTCACAATTGATTCCACGCACTCGGCTATGAGGACTCTCGTTATCCGAGAAGGTTAAGAAGGGATGGCGAAAAGTTCACGGTGACAAGCTCGATGATGGTGATGCAGTGGTGAGTCTTTGTCACGGACAGCCCTCCTGCCGGTTCCTGTAGCACCACGGCGGTACCGGCGTAGGATCAGCCCAAAGCCCTCGCTTCTTGTTGCGAGCTTCTTCTTCTAATCGTTTCAGCGTCTCATCATGCGGCGCAGACTTCTGGTTCCACCACGCAAGGCCCGCTTTGACGAGTTCGTGGTTGAGGCTCATGCCGCCCGGCAGAATCACCTCGCCTTTGGTCCGCCTACCCTGATCCAGGCCGTATGTTTTCACGGTCACCTGCTTGCCGAAGACTCGTTGAGATGTGAACTTCTTGGCGTGGTTCCCATAGGCTTGCCCCCTCTCAGGACAATCAATCCCATTCAGCCGAACCCGTTCCGCCACACCTTTATACATCACCTCGAGAGTGTCCCCCTCTATGACTCTGACAACCTTTCCCGAAAACTCTCCGGCCATCGCAGGTGGGTCCGCGGACTTTGCTGGACCCTGCTGGAGAGCCGCAAGCAGCCCTTGGGGACAGTGATAACCGCCCTGCTTGCGGTCGCGGTTGCAGCCGTAGCGATCACCGCCGCCACCGTAGGGTTGGGCTGTCGTTGAAGCGAGAAAGAGCGCAAGGATGGCCAAAAGAAACAGGTAGATAAACCGGCGCGGCATGGGAGCCTCAGGTAGTAGAAGCTAGAAGTCAGATTAGCGAAGCAGGCTAGGAAAGGCAAGCAACCGCAGATTGGGGCGGGGCCAGTTCCCCTGCTTCAGCATATGGGAAAAGCAGGATGGTTGCGGGGAAGGGATTCGAACCCTTGACCTTCGGGTTATGCTTACCACGACAGCTTTCGCTGCCTGGGTGTACCAGTTCGTGGTCTGGACTTTCCCTTCACCCTCGGCCGGCTTCTGCCGCCGTTAGGGTGCCTGCCGTCAAGTCTCTACACCTTCTCTGCCAGCTTCACCGGCCGCAGAGCTTGGCTCGGGGTTACCCCACCAACGGCTTCCCCGACTTTGACAGGTTGTCGCACATAAGTTTCCTTATGTGCAGCCCAGTGCAGGATTAAATCCCAAGCGTCGCGATACTCAGAGGAACGAGGCTTTCGTTGACGCTTGTCAGCTTCGACCAAGTGGATCTCGAAGCTACTTACTCCTGCGGATTGCGTCAAACCAAGCACACTTAACCTGCACTTTGACGAAAGTTCCTCGCACATCGAAGACCAGATCGTATGGCAGACGGTCTCCGATGGGCTTCAGAACCCCCCAGCCACGCTTCAACGCGTGAAGAATGGCCGCTTGCTCTGAAATGTCCCCTTTGAGCTTTGTGCTCACGTTACTCCTGCGGATTGAGCCCGACGAGCTACCAGACTGCTCCACCCCGCAGGCGGATGCTACCAACTTGAGGTGATACTGTCAAGGCGACCGAAATGCGGTATCATGGCGCGCATGACGACGCCGTTGCGGATCGTGTTCATGGGGACACCGGAGTTTGCCGTGCCTTCCTTGCGGGCGCTTCTGGAAGCCGATCCGGAAAAGATCGGCCGCGTGGTCGGAGTGGTCACCCAGCCAGATCGTCCGAAGGGCCGCGGGCAGCAACTGACCCCGTCCCCGGTCAAGGTGCTGGCCCAGCAGGCCGGACTGCCGATCCTCCAGCCACTCAAGATGAAAGACCCGGCCTTCCTGGAAACCCTGAAAAGCTGGGTGCCCGATCTGATCGCTGTCACGGCCTTCGGCCGGATTCTGCCGCCTGTCATCCTGGACCTGCCGCCGAAGGGCTGCGTCAACGTGCACGGCTCGTTGCTTCCCAAGTACCGGGGCGCCGCCCCGATTCAGTGGGCGATCATCAACGGCGAGACCGAGACCGGCATCACCACGATGTTGATGGATCCGGGCATGGACACGGGCCCCGTGTTGCTGCAAGAGCCGGTCCCGATTCTGCCGATGGAGACGGCCGGCGAACTGGCGGCCCGCCTGGCGCCCATCGGCGGACGGCTGCTCGTGAAGACCATCAGCGGGCTAAAGGACGGCACCCTCACCCCGAACCCCCAGGACCACAGTCGCGCCACGCTCGCGCCGTTGCTGAAGAAGGAGGATGGCATGCTGCGCTGGGACGAGGAGGCGACGGCGCTGGCCAACCGCATCCGCGGGCTGACGCCCTGGCCAGGCGCCTATACGTATCATGGCGATGAACGCTGGCAGATCTGGAGGGCCGAGCCCGCGAATCCCGGGTGCGCCGTGGCAGAGCCAGGAGTCATCCTCGAAGTGACGAAAGAGACGATCCGCGTCGCGGCCGGGAAAGGCGCGTTGCTGATCTACGAACTACAGCCTGCGTCGGGCAAGCGCCTGAGCGTGAAGCAATACCTGGCGGGCCATCCGGTGAAAACAGGCAGCAGACTCGGCCCCGGCCCTTGCGACCCTTCACCCGATGCTCTATAGTTGACTGTTAATTCCCGGGAGGCGCTGCTATGCGCAAGGTGCGAATCGCGCCGTCCATCCTGTCCTCGGACTTCGCGCACTTAGCTGACGAGATCGCCGCCGTCGAGCAAGCCGGCGCGGATCTGGTGCACGTGGATGTCATGGACGGCCACTTTGTCCCGAACCTGACCATCGGCCCGCCCATCGTCGAAGCCCTCCGCAAGGTCACTGCCCTACCTCTTGACGTCCACTTGATGATGACGAACCCGGACGCCTTCATCAGGGAGTTCGCTGAAGCGGGCGCGACTTATCTCACGGTCCATGTCGAAGCCTGTCCGCACCTGCACCGCACGGTCCAGTCCATCAAGGAGAAAGGAGTCCAGGCGGGCGTCACCCTGAATCCCGCCACGCCGCTGAACAGCGTCGAGGAGATTCTGCCGGACGTAGATCTATTGTTGATCATGTCGGTCAATCCTGGCTTCGGCGGCCAGCGATTCATCGCCCGCGTCCTGGAGAAGATCAAGCAGGCGCGCGCCATGATCGACCGCACCGGCCGCTCGGTGCTGCTCGAGGTAGACGGCGGCGTGAAAGTGGACAACGCCGCCGCGATCGTGGCCGCCGGTGCCGACATTCTGGTGGCGGGGTCCGCCATCTTCGAAGCGCCCGGGCGTGACTACCGCCGGGTGATCGCCCATCTGCGTAGGGGCAGCGCCGCCGCCTCTGACTCTGGCGATAACGGCAAACCAACCGCGCACAGCAAAGCCGCGGCGTCCTCCCGCAAGGCTCGCCGATGAGCGAGGTGACGCAGCTCGCCGAGAGCCTCCACCCACACGAAGTCAAGGTCGCGTCTGCCCTGAGGGCGTCCGCGCAGAAGGAGGGCCTGACCGAAGAGGACCTGGCCAAGACCACCGGCCTGGAGGTCGCCCAGGTCAGCGCTGCCCTCGGCCGCTTGCAGGTCAAGGGGCTGGTCGCCGTTCTCTCCGAAACGCTCCGGCCGATCGTCTCCCTCACGGAAACCGGCAAGCACTATTTCCAGCACTACGCTCCGATGGTCCGCGTCATGTCGGCCTTGCGCGCGGCCGCCGAGACCGGCGGGCAGCTTGCGATCAAAGACATCCAGAAGCGCGAAGGGTTGGACGCGGGCGAAATCAGCACTGCAGTCGGCGAGTTGAAGCGGGAAGGCGTCCTCACCATCGGTGCCGGCGGCGTAGTCCAAACCACAAGCGCGGCATCCGTCACGGCCGACTCGCTCCAGCGATTGATCCGGTTGGTCCACGAAGGACCCAAACCGCTCTCCGAGTTTCCCCCGTCCGATCGGGCCCTGATCGAAAAGTTTGCCCAGAAGCGCGGCAAGCCGAAGGAGCCGTTCCGCGTGGACGATCGAGTCATCCGCACCTACGGCCTACAGGAACTCGGACAAGCCGTGGCGCTTCAGATCCGGAAGGAAGGCGTGCGGGAAGAAGCCACCCGCCTGACTCCCGAGATGCTGAAGGACGGGAGCTGGCGCCAGGGGCGCTTTCGCAAGTACACGATCGCCCTCAAACCGGCCCGCATCGCAGCCGGCAAGAAGCATCCCTACCGGGAGTTTCTCGATCTGGTCAAAGTCAAGCTCGTCAGCATGGGGTTCGAGGAGATGCGCGGCGGGCTGATCGAAAACGAGTTCTGGAACATGGACGCCCTCTTTATGCCGCAGTTCCACCCGGCTCGCGAGACCCACGACGTGTACTTCGTCAAGGACCCACGCTACTCCGTCCCAATTCCCGAGCCGTTCCTGTCCCAGGTCGCGGCCGTGCATGAGCACGGCGGCCACACGGGATCGAGCGGTTGGGGTTACACCTTCGACCGCATGCGGACGCGCCGCCTGGTGCTCCGTAGCCAGGGCACGGCCGTCTCCGCACGCACGCAGGCCGCGACGCCGCACGTGCCGGGCAAGTACTTTTCGATCGCCCGGTGCTTCCGATACGACCAGGTGGACGCCACGCACGCGCCCGACTTCTTCCAGATCGAGGGCATTGTCCTGGGACCGGATATCAATTTCCGGACCCTGCTCGGGTTGCTCACCCTCTTTGCACGCGAGATGGCCCAGGCGCAGGAAATCCGCTTCGCCCCGGCCTACTTTCCCTTCACAGAGCCGTCGGTCGAAGTGCACGTGCGCCATCCCCGCCTGGGCTGGATCGAGCTGGGCGGCGCCGGCCTCTTCCGCCCGGAAGTCCGTCTCCCGCTGAATGTGGAGGTCCCTGTGATCGCCTGGGGCCTGGGCCTTGACCGCATGGCGATGGTCGCGCTGGAGATCCACGACATCCGCGACCTCTTCTCCGCCGATCTGGAGATGATCCGCTCCAAGCGGGTGCAATACTGACCCGACGCCATGCCGAACATTTCCGTCAATCGCAAGGACCTCGACAAGCTCCTCGGGCGGCACCCCACGGACAAGGAACTCGAAGCCTGGCTGCCGCTGGTGAAGGCCGAGATCAAGGTGGTCGACGCCGCCACCGGCGAGCTCCGGTTGGAGCTGCAGGACTCGAACCGCCCGGACCTCTGGTGTGTCGAAGGCATCGCGCGCCAGATCCGGATCAAGCTGAACGGCCGGCCAGACTCTTACCCATACTTGCGCGCCGCCAAGAGCCGGCCCCAGCAGATTCTGGTTGAGCAGGGCCTGGAGCCCGTGCGTCCGTTCATCGGCGGGTGCAAAGCGCGCGGCTATACGGTCACCGCGGAGGGCTTGGCCCAGCTCATCCAGACACAGGAAAAACTCGCCGACATTTTCGGCCGGAAACGTCGCACGGTCTCCATCGGGCTCTATCGGCTGCCCTCCATCAAGTTTCCCGTCACCTACGCCCTGGCGGACCCCGACCAGACCAGATTCCGCCCGCTCGGCTATACGGAGCCAATGAGCCTGCGGGAGATCCTGGAGATTCACCCCAAGGGGCAAGAGTACGGGGCGATCCTGTCGGGACACGACCAGTTGCCGCTGCTCCGCGACGCCAAGGGGGACGTCCTCTCGTTCCCACCCATCATCAACAGCTGGGACGTCGGCGAAGTGCGGGCGGGCGACGCGGATCTGTTCATCGAAGTCACAGGAACGGACCTTCGCATGGTCATGCTTGCCGTGAACATCTTGGCTGCCAACCTGCACGACCGCGGTGCGTCGA
>VBOF01000191.1 GCA_005877855.1 Nitrospirota bacterium
TGTATGCGAACGGCCTGAAGATCCTGCCGGACAACGCGGATGTCTGGCAGGGGGTCGGGCGCGGCGAGTTCGCGATCGGTCTCACCAACTCGCCGAATTATTTCCTGGCCCGCAAAGCGCATTATCCGGTCGGCGTGGTCTACCCGGACCAGAACGAGGGCGAGGTGGGCACGCTGCTGAATCTCAATGCGATCGCGCTCGTGAAGGGCGCTCAACACCCCGAGGCCGCCAAGCGGTTCATCGATTTCGTCCTGTCGCCGTCTGCCCAGCGGATTCTGATCGACCGCGGCTATGAGATTCCCCTCAAACCGGATATCATCGATCCGGTCCCGCTGACCGGATTCCGGCGGACACCCGTGACCGAGGAGCAACTGGCGGAGCTGGCCGAGCCGACGCTGAAACTCCTGGCCCAGATTGGCCCGGAGTGGTGAAAGGAGTCCCCATGCGATACCCGCTGCGACGACGGCTTCTGTGGATGGCCGCGTGCGTCGTGGCTGCCGCGACTTGGTGGGTGGCGGTCCCGCCCGCGTGGGCTGAGGGCTTCAACCCGGATCTCCTCAAGACAGGGATGACCCTGACGGATGCGGTCGAGACGTTCGGGCAGCCGGCCCGGATGGAGTGGGTCAACCAGAAGGGCACGCCGGTGTTGTTCCTCTTCTACCAGACCGAAGATCGGTTTTCCCTCCTCCGTCTGTTCGGGAATGACCTGGTCACGCTGGAAGACGGCCGCACCTACACGCCTCTGGGCTTCGTGACCGAGCTCCTGGTCGGGTGGGGCAAGAAATTCTACGACCAGACCCGGTTTCCTCAACGGTAAAAGGGCCCATGCGCATCCTGATGCTCGCGAGCGAGGCGGTCCCGCTGGCCAAGACGGGAGGCCTGGCGGATGTGGCAGGAGCGCTGCCGGTCGAGCTGGCGCGCCTGGGTCACGAGGTCCAACTGGCCCTCCCGCGCTACGCGGGGATCGAGCCCCAAGCGGCGGACCTCCGTCAGACAGCCACAATGGCGGTCCCCTTCCGCGGCGGCTCTGTACGGGTCGGGATTGAGACTGGCACGCTCGAAAACAAGGCCGTCTCGCTCATCTGCATCCGTTACGATCCGTTCTTCGGCCGTGGAGGACTCTACGGCGAGGAGGGCCGCGATTACCCCGATAACCTGGAGCGCTTCGTCCTCTTCTGCCGCGCGGTCCTGGAAGCCTGCCGGCGACGAGACCAGCCTCCGGATGTGCTGCATGCGCATGACTGGCAGACGGCGCTGGCGGTCGTGTATCTCAAGACGCTCTATCGGACCGACCCGGCGTGGGCGAAGACGCGCGCGCTGTTCACGATCCACAACGTCGGCTATCAGGGGCATTTCCCCGTCACCTCCTACGAGATCACCGGGCTCCCACGGTCGGAATATACTCCTGCGAAAATGGAGTTCTACGGCAAGGTAAACCTCCTCAAAGGCGGGCTCGTCCATGCTGACCTGCTCAACACGGTGAGCCCGACCTACGCGCGCGAGATCCAGACCAGCGAGTTCGGCTACGGGCTGGAGGGCGTGCTCCAGGGGCGCAAGGACCGCCTTTTCGGGGTGATCAACGGGATTGATACCAAGGTCTGGGATCCGGCCACTGACCCGCACCTGCCGGCGCACTATTCGCCTGAGGACCTCAGCGGCAAGAAGGCGTGCAAGCAGGCCCTGCAGCGCGAGATGAAACTGCCGTCGCGCGACGTGCCGCTGATCGGGCTGATCTCCCGCTTGGCGTTCCAGAAAGGGATTGACCTGATCGTGGACATCCTCCCGAAGCTGCTCGAGCTGGACGTGCAGATGGTCGTGCTCGGCAGCGGCGAGCCGCAGTACCATGCTGACCTCACGGACCTCCGCGCGCGCTATTCCGACAAGCTGGCGGTGCACCTGGGCTTTCACGACCCCCTGGCGCATCGCATCGAGGCCGGGGCGGACCTTATGCTCATGCCGTCCCGCTACGAGCCGTGCGGGCTCACCCAGCTTTACAGCCTCCGCTACGGCACCGTTCCCGTCGTCCGCAGGACCGGTGGCCTGGCCGACACGGTAGTTCCCTACCTGCCGGCCTCGTCCTCTCAGGAGACCGCCACCGGTTTCACTTTCGTCCTGCCCGGACCTGAAGTGTTCCTGAGCACCGTGCTGCTGGCGCTGCAGGTCTATCGCGACAAGGAAGAGTGGCTACGGCTGGTCCGTCGCGGGATGCAGCAGGACTTCTCTTGGCAGCGCTCCGCCAAGCAGTACGTGGAGCTGTACGAGCGCACGCTCGCTCTTAAGACCGAGTCGCTTCATCATTCCCCTTATTCTTTCCATCGCCCCTGGTTTGGGGGGAGATGGACGGCGTAAGGAATGAGCATGGATAAACTCTGCGGCAACTGCGGGCAACGCTTTCCCTGCGGCGGCGGGGTCGAACCGTGCTGGTGCGATCAGGTCCGGTTGAATGAGTCGCAATTGACTGTCGTCGGCCAGACCTTCCGTGACTGCCTCTGCCCCACCTGCCTGCAACAGATCAGCGACGGCTCACGCGTGGAAAAATCATGAGCACGGGCGAACCCTCTTAATCACGCAGACCGTCCTCGCCACCTTTCTCCTCGGACTTCAGCCATGAAATGTGTACCGTCGTCCTGCCCTCTGTCCTCACTACGCTGGTCCTTATTGTGGGTGTCGCAGACTCGCGACAGTTTTTCGAAGCTCGCAGTCTGCCATCCACATCCAATGAGTGATAGCATAAGCACTTACGCACCGCCGGAGTATTTTCATGTCTCCTTGAGCTGCATGAACGCTTGACATCTGGTCATCAGCGTGACAGGCTTCACCCCCCTTATAGAGGCGATCCGTCTGGGTGAGCGTGTCTTGGTTATTCCCCGGCAAGGCTCGAATGCTGAGGGAGAACGGGTGGATCTCGAAGGGCGATGAAAATCCTTTATCTCTGTTCTGATCTCGGAGTTCCGGTCCTCGGTCGGAAGGGCGCGTCAGTGCACCTGCGCAGCCTCGTTACTGCCTTCGTCCGGGCGGGGCACTCCGTGGTTCTGGCAGCCCCGCTCCTCAACAAGTCGCCGTGGGAAGGGCCCGCAAAACTCGATGTGTCGCTGTTACACCTGCCGCCCAGCGCCGACATCGTGAATGCGGTCCTCGCGCTGAAATCCTTCAACGAAATGCTGGGCGTCGCGAACCCCCTGCCGGGGGAGCTGCGCCGCATTCTGTACAACCAAGAGATCGCGACACCAATCAAGCGCCGGTTCGAGCACGATCCTCCGGATTTCATCTACGAACGCGCTTCACTGTACTCGACCGCTGGCGTCGCGCTGTCCCGTGAGCTGAACGTGCCCCTGCTCGTCGAGTTGAACGCCCTGCTGGCGGTGGAGCAATCGGCCTATCGTGCGACTGGACTGGGAGAGCTGGCCGCACAGGCGGAGCGTTGGACGCTCTTGCGTGCCGACGCAGTGCTCGTCGTTTCAGCCCTGCTGTGCGACCACGTTGTGTCGCTTGGAGTGAAGCCGGACCGGGTGCATGTGGTCCCTAACGGTGTGGACGCTACGCTCTTCCAGCCGGGCCCTACTGACCCGAGCATCCGGGCGCGCTGGGCCCTGGGCGCCGGGCCGATCCTGGGATTCGTGGGCGGGCTCCGGCGCTGGCACGGCGTGGAGGCACTTCCAACGTTGCTGGAGCGACTGGTCCAGCGCTACCGGGGCCTGCGTCTCGTCATTGTAGGCGATGGACCCCTGCGCGGCGAGCTAGAGCATGCCCTGAAGGAACGAGGGCTCACACGGAGCGTTGTGTTCACGGGGTCGCTGCCGCACGAGGAGGTCGCGGATTTGATCCG
>VBOF01000192.1 GCA_005877855.1 Nitrospirota bacterium
ACCTGGCCGCGCCGCAGAACCCCTACATGATCATCAACCACGGGGCGTTCATGACGAATCTCCCCGACGTGGTCCTGACGGTCTCCGCCAACGACGTGGATTCGGGGGTCGCGGGCTACTTCATCTCGGAAGCGCCCACCACGCCGACCGCGTCGACGCCAGGGTGGGTCGACGTGGAGCCGGTCGGCAAGTTCGGCGCCACGGCACCCTACACCCTCTCGCCAGGCGACGGCAAAAAGACCGTCTATGTCTGGTTCAAAGACGGGAGCGGGAACATCTCCGCTCCGGCGACCAACTCCATTCTGCTCAACACGTCCGGCTATGTCTGCGTGAACGTCTGGGGGAAGGCCGGCAGCGGCGCCCATCTGCTGCACGGCGGGGAATTCGGCACGCCCTCGTTCGGTCTGTCGTGCGACCAGAACGGCAACGTGTACGTCGTGGACACCGGCAACTGCCGGGTCCAGAAATTCGACAACGCAGGGAATTTCGTCCACCTGTGGGGTATGTTTGGGACCGCGCCTGCGAACTTCCACAATCCCACCGGCATTGCCGTGGACGAGAAAGGGGTCGTCTACGTCTGCGACACCAACAACCATCGGGTCCAGCGTTTCGACGCCAAGATGGGCAGCTACCTCTCCAAGTGGGGGCGGCAAGGCGGGGGCGAGGGACAGTTCAACGCCCCGTGGGGGGTGGCGGTCGATAACACCCGGGGTTACGTCTATGTCGTGGACAGCGCCAATTTCCGCATCCAGAAGTTCGACCGCAGCGGCGAGTTCGTCATGTCCTGGGGCAGCTTCGGCAACGCGGACGGCCAGTTGTATTTCGCCCGCGGCATCGCGGTGGACGAAAACGACGGAGCGGTGTACGTCGTGGACATGGGCAACCATCGGGTCCAGAAGTTCGACACCAGCACGAACTTCCTTCCGCAGCTGCTTGTGAAGTGGGGGACCAAGGGGCAGGAGCCCGGCCAGTTCTGGAATCCGTGGGGGATCACCGTCGATCGGGACGGCTTCGTGTACGTGACGGACACCGGCAACCACCGAGTCCAGAAGTTCGATCGGGACGGGAACTTCGAAACGCAGTGGGGCGGTTTCGGCGGCGGACGGGGGCAGTTCAACTTTCCCTATGGCCTCGCGGTGGACCGGCGCGGCGCGATCTTCGTGCTCGACAGCTCCAATTTCCGGGTGCAGCAATTCATGACGGCGGACGAAGGGGAGTTACAGTTGCGCGAGCAGGCCGAAGTGGCCGAGTCCGAGGCCTCCGCGTTGGAGGAGAAGAAGACGATCCAACAGGAAACGCCGGGCACGCATCTCTTGTCGACGCCGAAACCTTAACGACATGCTGCTACCTTCCTTGCCGGTGGGACTGACCTTCGATGATGTGGCGTTGGTTCCTGCCAAGTCCTCCGTGGTGCCGGCCGAAACCGAAACCCGCACGCAGTTGACCCGCCGCATCACGATCAACATCCCCGTCATCAGCGCCGCCATGGACACGGTCACCGAGGCCCGCCTGGCCATCGCGATCGCCCGTGAGGGCGGCATCGGGATCATCCATCGGGTGCTCTCGGCGGCAGACCAGGCCGCCGAAGTGGACAAGGTCAAGAAGTCCGAGAGCGGCATGATCCTGAATCCGGTGACGATCTCTCCGGACCACACGATCCGCGACGCGCACAAGATCATGGAGCTGTACCGGATTTCCGGCATTCCGGTGACCAAGAACGGCAAGCTCGTCGGCATCGTGACCAACCGGGACCTGCGCTTCGAGACGCGCATGGATCTCAAGATTTCCCAGGTCATGACCCGGGAGAACCTCATCACGGCGCCGGAAGGCACGACGCTGGACAAGGCCCGGGAGATTCTGCACCAGCACCGGATTGAAAAGCTCCTGGTGGTCAACGACCGCTTCGAGCTCAAGGGCCTGATCACGATCAAGGACATCGCTAAGCGGATCCAGTACCCCGATGCGTGCAAGGATGAGCACGGATGCCTGCGCGTGGGGGCGGCGGTTGGAGTCGGGGAGGATGCCGAGGCACGCGTGGCGCTGCTCGTCAAGGCCGGGGCCGACGTGGTCGTAGTGGACACCGCGCATGGCCATAGCCAGGCGGTGCTGGACACCGTGCGCGCGTTGAAGGTCCGCTTCCCCGAGGTGGACGTCGTAGCCGGCAACGTGGCCACGCAGGAGGCGGTCCGGGATCTGATCGATGCCGGGGCGGACGCGATCAAAGTGGGTGTCGGGCCGGGCTCCATCTGCACGACGCGGATGGTGGCGGGCGCCGGCGTGCCGCAGTTGACTGCGGTGGCGGAGTGCGCGGCGGCGGCCGCCAACGCGGAGGTGCCGATCATCTCCGACGGCGGGATCAAGTACTCCGGCGATGTGACCAAGGCGATCGCGGCGGGCGCTTCGTCGGTCATGATCGGCGGGCTTTTCGCCGGAACCGAGGAAAGCCCGGGCGAAACGGTCCTCTTTCAAGGCCGCACCTATAAGGTCTACCGGGGCATGGGCTCGCTCGGCGCGATGGAGCGCGGCGGGCGCGACCGGTACGCGCAGAAGGATGAGCCGGCGCAAAAGCTGGTGCCGGAAGGCATCGAAGGGCGGGTCCCGTACCGCGGCACGCTCTCGGGAGTCGTGTACCAACTGGTCGGCGGGTTGCGCGCCGGCATGGGATACTGTGGGTGCCGCACCATCGCCGAGATGCAGCAGAAGGCCCGCTTCATTCAGATCACCCAGGCCGGTCTGCGGGAGAGCCACGTCCACGACGTGATCATCACCAAGGAAGCCCCCAACTACCGGACCGAGGTTGAACCCTAGCCTGCTCCAAATGCGATGGGGTCCGCACACGAGAGAATCCTGGTCCTGGACTTCGGCTCCCAGTACACGCAGCTGATCGCCCGCCGCATCCGCGAAGCCCACGTCTACTCCGAGATCCTGCCGTACAACGTCCCGCTGGCTCGCGTCCTGGAACGCCGCCCGGCTGGTCTGATTCTCTCCGGCGGTCCCGCCAGCGTGTACGATCGAAAGGCGCCGAGCATCCCGGCCCCGTTGCTGGATGCGGGGATCCCGCTTCTCGGCATCTGCTATGGGATGCAACTGGTGACGCAGGTTCTGGGCGGGAAGGTGGCGCGGGCTGCGCATCGCGAGTATGGGCCGGCCACGCTGCAGGTCGACGACATCACGGACCTGTTCAAAGGATTCGAGGGGGAGCGGGCCCACCCGACCGTCTGGATGTCGCACGGGGACCGGATCGAAGAGATGCCCCCCGGGTTCCGCTCCATCGCACGGACGCCGAACTCGCCGGTGGCGGCGATGAAGGCGACGTCGCCCGGACGTCGTATTTACTGCCTCCAGTTCCACCCGGAGGTCGCGCACACCGAGGGCGGAACGGCGATCCTGAAGAACTTTGTCTATGACATCTGCGGGTTGAAGCCGGATTGGACCATGCGTTCCTTCATGACGGATGCCGTGACGGCGATCCGGGATCAGGTGCGGACCGGACGGGTGTTCTGCGCGCTCAGCGGAGGCGTGGATTCGTCGGTGGCCGCGGTGCTGACCCACCGCGCCGTCGGCGATCGTCTGACCTGCCTGTTCGTCGATCACGGGCTCTTGCGGCAAGGGGAAGCGCAGTTGGTCCGCGAGACCTTCGCCAAGCACTTCAAGATGAAGTTGAAGTTCATTAACGCATCCGCTCGATTTGTCAGAGCTCTCCATGGCATCAGCCATCCCGAACGCAAGCGGAAGCTCATCGGCCGGTTGTTCATCACGGAGTTCGAGGCTTTTTCTCGCAAGGCAGGCGAAGCCGACTGGTTGGTCCAGGGCACGCTCTATCCTGACGTGATCGAGAGCGTGAGCTTCAAGGGCCCATCGGCGACGATCAAGACCCATCACAATGTGGGGGGGCTGCCGTCGCGCATGCGGTTCAAGCTGATCGAGCCCCTGCGGGAACTGTTCAAAGATGAAGTCCGGGAACTGGGGCGGGAGCTGGGGCTCCCCGACGAGATCGTCTGGCGCCAGCCTTTCCCGGGACCGGGCTTGGCGATCCGCATCCTCGGGCCGGTCACCCAGGAACGGCTGGCGACGGTTCGGGGGGCCGACGCCATCGTCGAGCAGGAAATCCGCAAGGCGGGCTATTACCGGAAGATCTGGCAGGCCTTTGCGGTCCTGCTCCCGGTGAGAACCGTCGGCGTCATGGGCGATCAGCGGACCTATGAGAACGTCGTGGCCGTGCGCGCGGTGAGCAGCGTGGATGGCATGACGGCCGACTGGGCGCGGCTGCCCGACGAGATGCTGGCGTCCATGTCGACGCGGATCATCAATGAAGTGAAAGGGGTGAACCGGGTGGTGTTCGACATCAGCTCGAAGCCACCGTCCACCATAGAATGGGAATAGAGACATTACGCGGGTCCTGTCGCCAAGCCACCCTGATTGTCATTGCGAGGCGCAGCCGAAGCAATCTCGGCC
>VBOF01000193.1:0-4589 GCA_005877855.1 Nitrospirota bacterium
CTGATCGACGGGCTGGACACCGTCGACGCCGGTGAGGGAACTGACGCGCTGATCGTGGAGGATCCGGCGGGGGTGACGCTCGATCTCGGTGCTGCCCATGGGGAACTAGCGTTTGGTGGCTCGGGTGACGACGTGCTGATGACCAGCGGCACGACTGGGGTTCTCCTCTATGGAGGCGGAGGAGACGACCGTCTCCAGGGAAGCTCGGCGGACGACGCGCTGTTCGGCGGTGACGGCAACGACGTGTTGATCGGCGGCGCCGGGGACGACGTGCTGGAGGGCGGCGCCGGCGATGACCTGGCCGTCTTCACGGGCGAGTTCGCCGGGTACGAGCTGTTCCGGTCGGGGACGAGCGCCGCGGTGCGCGACATGAACCCGGCCGATGGCGATGACGGAACCGACTTCGTGTCCAACGTCGAGCGGCTCGTATTCGCCGACGGCGTCATCTCCTTGGACGGAACCGACGACGCGCCGGCTCCGGCAGCAGACGCGGCGCAGACTGGCCTGAACACGCCGC
The DNA here is from genome assembly GCA_005877855.1 of Nitrospirota bacterium. Lineage (GTDB taxonomy): Bacteria > Nitrospirota > Nitrospiria > Nitrospirales > NS-4 > NS-12. Next base: position 518 of record VBOF01000193.1, read on the forward strand.
TGACGCTGGCACCGGGCGACGCGCCCGTGGCGCGACCAGATGGGACCGAGACGACAGAAGACGTGGGCCTGACCCTTCCCCCGGAAGTCCTCCTAGCGAACGACGCTGACGCTAACGGCCACCCGTCGCACATCGAACGGGTAGACGCTGCGGGTCGGGGAGCGGTCGCGCTCAACCCGGAGGGGGCCATCACGTACACCCCGGCGGCGAACTTCCACGGGACTGATGCGTTCTCCTACACGGTGCGCAATAGCGAAGGCGCAACTCGGAGGGCGACAGCCCTGATGCGGGTGCGGGCGACGAACGACGCGCCGGTGGCCGGGGACGATGCGGCCACGACAGAGGAAAACCATCCGGTGACGCTCACGGCGGCGGCGCTCCTGGGGAATGACGAAGACGTGGACGGCGACGCGCTGAGGGTGCTGGCGGTGGGCGAGGCCCAGCGCGGCCTGACCCGCGTCAATCCCGACGGCAGCGTGACGTACACGCCAGGGCTCGACTTCGCGGGGATCGACCAGTTCCCGTACAGGGTGAGCGACGGCCACGGGGGGAACGCAACGGGGACGGTCTCGATCACGGTGACACCGGCGGATGACCCGCCGGTAATGACGGCGGACGCGGTGGAGGCGACGGCGGTGGTGGCGGGGGCGGCGGCGCTGGCGATGGTCGTGGCGGGGCCGATGGCGGCGGCGGTGGCGATGGTGGCGGCAGGGGCGACGGCCACGGCGGCAGCGACGGCGGCGGTGGTGGCGGGGGCGACGACGGCCGGTGTTCCGGCGAATCGTGAGACGGGAGGGCACGGTGGCCCGGCGGCGGGCGCGAATGTGGAGGATCCGATCGTGGCCGCTGCCCCGCCCGAAGAGATAGCGGACGACACGCGCGTCGAGCAATTGCGCCAGGCCATGGCCGCGTTCGCACCGTCGGAATCAGCCACGGACATGACGCTGCCGTCCGACCTCCAACACCAACTGACGCCGGTGCTGGCGGCGGCCTCGCAATCAGGACACGGGCATAGCTGAGGCGAACCGGGTCTAAGCAGGACACACCTCCTCCCGATGGAGTGGGCGCGGGAGGGGCGTCGCTCGTCTGCCTGTTGATCCTGGCCCGGTCCTTCGCCGTCTACTCTACCTAGGATGCCTGGCACCAAAAGCTCTGAATGAATCACCCTCATGCTTGTCCGGAATGTCACCTGCTTATTTTTACTTGACTCATCTGTCGAGCTGTGACAAGTTAAGCGCCTGACTTTCACAAGTCCCAGACTGCCTGAGCGGACAGGGTTCCTGAGACCTCCAAGGTGAAGGGCGTGACCGGAAGGCTCCCTCCCAGCGAGAGGGAAACAACGGTCGCGCCTATTTTTTTATCGGTAGATCACGCCGGGACAGGGCGTCAAAGAGGAGAAACACGACTATGCCGGAGCAGACCGAAAAGCCGGAGAAGAAAGCACGAGAGGGAAAGGCTGTTGCGTTAAGCGTCAGGCTGACCCCGGTGGGGACCTCGGACCAGCCGGTGTCGGCGAATCACACGACGGTCAGCGTGGCGCAAGGGATCGCCTATCTGGATTTCGGCTTCATCGAGCCCGCCATGCTGGCTGGCCTTGCCCGCATCGCGCGGGAGGGCAAAGCGATGCCGGAGAAACTTGAGGGGAAGCTGGTGGTGCGGGTCGCGATGGGGCTGGATGTCCTCCAACGTTTGGATCAACAGCTGCAACAAGTCCTTGTGGGGCTTCGCGGCGCAAAGACAGCGAAGCAGTGAAGCACCTCGCTTGGGCGGTTTTGCTGGCTCTCTGGTGCGGCACGGTGGCTGCCGCCTCCGTCGATGAGACAGGCCTAGGGCTTCCCCTGGTCTGTCACCTGGGCGAGACCTGCTGGGTCGCCAACTATGTCGATGTCGAGCCCACGGAGGCCGCCCGCGATTTCCGCTGCAAGGGCCGGACGTACAATGCCCACGATGGCACGGATTTCGCGATTCGCGACCGCGCGGTGATGGAGCAAGGCGTGACCGTCATTGCGGCGGCGCCCGGCACCGTCCTTCGCGTGCGGGATGGGGTGGAAGATCGCGCGCTCACTGATGAGGGGTCAAAACGTGCCATCGCTGGGCGGGAGTGCGGCAATGGTGTCGTACTCGAGCACGACGGCGGGTGGCAGACCCAGTATTGCCACCTGCGTCGTGGGAGTATTCGGGTCCGGGTCGGTGAGCGGGTCGAGCGTGGGAGGCCACTCGGATTGGTCGGCCTGTCGGGGCGGACCGAGTTTCCCCATGTGCATCTGACAGTGCGGCGCAACGGGCAGGTGATCGATCCCTTTACTGGTCGCCTCCAAAGTGCCGGCTGTGGAGGCGAGGAGAAGCCGCTCTGGCGTGCCGATGTGAATATTTCCTATGAATACGTGGCCCTCTACAATGCGGGGTTCTGGGACGGGCAGCCCGATGTGGAAGCGATTCGAAACGGCAGAGTGTCGAACAGGCCGCTGCCACCGACCGCGACGGCGTTGGTCCTCTGGGTGGATGTCTTCGGCATCCAGGCCGGCGATCTTGTCCGCTTTCGCATCATCGGTCCGGATGGGAAGGCGATTCTGGACAAGGAGGAACCCGTCGACCGGACGCAAGCTCGGCGGTTCATGTTTGCTGGCCAGCGCCGACGCGCCGATACGTGGTCTCCAGGAACGTATAGCGGCCAGGTCACGCTCACGCGCGCGCTCGATGGTCATCTAGTGGAACGCAGCATCAGCCGAACCCTGACGATCCAGTAGAGCGCAGAGTGAAAACCAACGGCGCCGCGGGCAACGATCTGCTGGTTGGACAGGGCGGGGCCGTGGGTTGGCAGGCGATGACGGACGGCGAGGCATGGCTCTTGCCTGAATAAGGGAGAGACTATTTCTCGGCGGGGTCGGATGCCACTCGCAGTGTCGTGGGCTAACTCCACGTAATACAACAAGAAGGTGATGGTCTAAGCATGGGCTGGCAACCAGCCGGGGAGAAGACTACTTTCCGCTTACGTATATCTATTTGTGTAGCATTCGTATCTATTTGTGCAGTCCTGAACGGGGCTGTTCGTCCTTCCAGCGCGGAGGGAAAAAGGGGACAGGCTACTTTGTTTGGGGTACGCAGAGGCGCCTGCGTGGGATGCGAGGCATCACCTATGAGACAACTCGACGAGGGGAAAGGATTAAATAAAGTAGCCTGTCCCCTTTTTGTGTTGTGTCCCCTTTTTGTGTTGCCGGCCATCGTGACCAATTTCGACAACGGGGGGCAGACCCGCACGGTGTTTCAGAAAGTGGATCACTACGTGCAGGTGGGGACCGACCCGGATGGCAATGCGATTCTCGAGCCGGTTTTCGCGCCCTTCTTCGATGACAATGGCAACGACACACAGTCCGGCACACCCCAACTCGGCGGGCTCACGCCACCCCTGGACGACGACAACAATCTGATCCACGCACAGGGCGGGAACGACGCCATCGCCAGCGGCGCGGGCAATGACCAGCTCTTCGGCGAGGGAACGTGGCGCGAGCGTGGTGATTGGACTAATTTGCTGATTCACACCATTCGGTTTGGTAGAGTGGCACGGCGCATGGAAAGGATGGCGGCATGATGAAAAAGGCGGTGGCATATTTTTTCTTGCTGGCACAATTGATCCCTGGCACTGTGTTCGCCGGGGACTACAAGATGGTGCTAGGCAAGGGGATCGAAGTTTGTGAGGCGTACTTGAAAAATCTCAATTCCTTCCCCAAGGCACCGCCTATGGTATGCGAGCGGCCGCTTAATCCAGAGTTGAAAGATTTCCAAAAGCCTGAATGGAAGGCTCTCGATGTAGGGGAAAACTTTGCGCTGTTAAAAGAAATCCTGCGGTATTCATATAAGGAAAAAGGGGGAGACTTTGAAGCCTATTACAATAAGGTTCTTCCTACGTTGAAGAATAACATTACGGATAGACAGATAAAGCTCAGCGTGACACAACTTGATGTCGATCTGGATGGCAAATTGGAAAATGTGCTTCGCCACGAGATCGATACATGCGACCCTGCCAACGAGTCTTTGTTTGCGACCCCTGGCGGACGAGAGTTCTTTGTGCTCA
>VBOF01000193.1:4610-9715 GCA_005877855.1 Nitrospirota bacterium
ATCTCGGATTTAGGGATGGCGTGATTTATGTTTATACCATAGAGCCCTATGCGACTCCTCCATCCTGGCATACCGTACATCGCTGTGACTATAACTACGCACCTTCGAAATCACAGAGGAAATCATGATCACATCTTGGCATACCATCCAAAACGACACGACTTATACGGATCTTCGCTTCGCTAAGATCAGCAATTCTGAAGGAGTCAAGCCGGAGGCTTACCTCGATAGCAAAAATATTCCCAGCATTGGGATCGGGTTTAATTTAAGCCCCGGATCTGTTCGAGACCTGGTTTTTTTGGAAATGGGATTGAATGCAAACAGCGGGGATTTGTCTGCCGAGGCCCAAATCGCTGAGCAGCATTACATTGATCTACTTGTCAAAGAAATTGGAAGGACCTTCACTAAAGGCGAAAAAATCCAAGGGAAGGACTTGCGCAGTGCGTTAGACAAAGTCATGGATGATCGGGCTAAAGATCCAGTATTTGCGCAGGTCGCTCGTATTACGAATAGGCACGCCTTTGAAATGAGTCCCGATGAGATGAAGGTGGTGTTCGATCAGGTGGTGGCGACCAGGGAAACGGCTGTTGACGACTGGCTGCCAGGCATTCCTCAGTCCAACGAGCGTGTAGCGCTGGTCTCGCTGGCGTACAACAATTTAATCGGTGTCATACACGAAGGCGATCAAACCATCTATAAGAGTCCCAAACTGCGGCAGGACATCCTTGACGATAAGCGCGCAGAGGCATGGTTTGAGATTCGATTCAACTCGAACGCGGAGAGCAAGCGAACGGATGCAGGAAGTCGAGCCAGCGCGCTAGGACTTGCAAAACGCCGCATCGACGAGTCGGACCTCTTTGGGCTCTATAACGAGCAGGGGCCGGGCATTCCTGTGGACGAGGCGAAAGATGTGCTCAGGATGTACACCACGCACCGCAATGACATTCAGACCTATGAGAACCAATTTCACAGTCTCTTTCTTGTTAGCGGCGCCAATACCATTCAGTCTCAACTAACAGCGGCAAAAGGGCCGTTGCTGGCGCTGTTCGCCGCTGGGCAGACGATTGACGGCGATGTGCTCGTGGGGGCTGATGATGCGAAGAGCACAGACCTCCTCCTAGGGACGGCGAAAGCGGATCTGATTTTTGGTGAGAAGGGCAATGACATCTTGGTGGGAAACGATGGGAACGATATCCTCCGAGGCGGAGAAGGGGACGATGAACTGTTCGGCGGCCTAGGAAACGACGTTTTAAAGGGCGGGGTTGGTAAAGACACGTATTTCTACTCCTCTGGTGATGGGAGCGATGTAATCGTCGACACACCACTGATTCTCGATGGTGGTGGCCAGCCGGAGGGGGATGGCAAGGGGGCCATCGTCTACGATAGCCATTTACTCGAGGGCGGGATCAAGAGGACGGGAGAGTCAGAATACAAGAGCCTCGATGGCACGTTCACCTTTGTCTGGAATGGGCCTGGCAGCGATCTGGTCGTCAACAACACCCTCACCATCAAAGATTTCAGCAACGGCGACCTGGGCATCACGCTGGCGAACGCGCCAGAGATCGTCACGGATTTCGGTCCGGCGACGCGCACGGAGTTTCAGAAAGTGGATCACTTCGTGCAGGTGGGCACCGACCTGAACGGCAACCCCATCTTTGAGCCGGTCTTCGCGAACTTCTTCGATGACGCGAGCAACGACACCCGAACGACTTCAGACCCCGGCCGCCTCACCCCGCCTATCGGGGACGACAACAACGTGATCCACGCCGGGGATGGGAGCGACGCCATCGCCAGCGGCGCGGGCAACGACCAGCTCTTTGGCGATGCGGGCAGCGACACGATTTTCGCCGGCGCCGGGGATGATCGGCTCTCCGGCGGCACTGACGGCGATTTCCTCGACGGCGGGCCTGGCTCCGACATTCTGAGCGGTGACGAGGGGGACGATACGGTGTACGGCGGTGCGGGCAACGACTCGCTCGTGGGTGGCCCTGGCAACGACTTTATGAACGGCGACGATCCGAACGATCCGGTGGGCGTCACCGGCAACGACGTGCTCGATGGGGGCGATGGGAATGATGTCTTGCAGGGCGGCGTGGGCAACGACGTGCTCATGGGCGGCGCCGGCAACGATCACATGGAAGGCGACTTCGCGCTGAATTTCAATGCGACGGGGAACGACTTCCTCGACGGCGGCGCGGGCAATGATAGCATGCAGGGCGGCGGCGGCAATGATGTGCTCCTCGGCGGCGCAGGCGACGATCTTCTGCAAGGCGACGGCCCGAACAATCCGGCGATCCCATGGGATTCTTCAGTGGACGGGAACGACGTACTGGACGGCGGGGCCGGCAACGATGAACTGCAGGGCGGTGGGGGCGATGACATCCTCGTGGGCGGCGCGGGCGATGATCTGCTGTTCGGCGACGACACCTTTCCCGTCACCGAAACCGGCAACGATCTGCTGGACGGCGGCGCAGGGAACGATCAGCTGCAAGGGATGGGTGGCGATGACGTGCTGTTCGGGCGCGACGGTAGCGACACGTTGTTCGGCGATGATCCGAACAGACCCGATCGTGCCGGCGGCAACGACTTCCTCGACGGCGGCGAGGGCAACGACATCCTGACGGGCCAAGGGGGCAATGACATCCTGGCCGGCGGATCGGGTGACGATACGCTCCGTGGGGATAGTTTTTTGAGACCCAACGGGCTTGGCGGGTTTACGGAGATCCAGGCGCCAAACCCGGGCAATGACGTGCTCGACGGCGAGGCTGGGAACGACTTCCTGGAGGGGGATGCGGGGGACGACGCTCTCGTCGGCGGGACGGGGAGCGACACGTTGTACGGGGACAGTTCCACTGATCCGGGCGTGACGGGCAACGACTCGCTCGACGGGGGTGAGGGCGATGATCAGTTATTCGGCGGCGGCGGCGATGATGTGCTGACGGGCGATGCCGGCAATGATCTGCTGTCGGGTGATGACCTGAACAGTACGAACCTTTTTGGGGTCCAAGTGTTCACGGCCTCCAACGCTCCGGGCAGCGACCAACTGGATGGCGGCGAGGGAGACGATCGCCTCTTCGGCGGGGGCGGCGACGACACGCTGACCGGCGGAGCGGGGAACGATTACCTTCTGGGTGACGATTTTCCCGGAATCGATCTGTTCGGCAATTCCATCTTTTTCCCCTCGAGCACGCCGGGCGATGACTTGTTGGACGGCGGCGACGGAGACGATCAACTCTTCGGGCGCGGCGGGAACGATGTCCTACTCGGGGGTGACGGCAATGATCTGTTGGACGGCGGCGTTGGGAACGACTCCCTGGACGGTGGGGCTGGCGACGATACGCTGACAGGTGGCGCCGGCGATGACGTGCTGGTCGGTGGCGCCGGCAATGACGTGCTGACGGATGAGTCGGGGAACAATCTGCTGGACGGAGGCGACGGCAACGACATCCTGACGGTGTCTGACATTGGGAACAATACGCTGCTGGGCGGGGCGGGCGACGATCGGCTAACCGGGGGCCAAGGGAACGACGTGCTGGATGGTGGCTCCGGCAACGACATCCTGACGGGTAGTGGCGGCAATGACACATACGTGTTCGGGCGCGGCTACGGCCGGGACACGGTGAATAACATCTTCGGCAGCGGCGGGACTATCCAGATCGCCGCCGACACCGCGCCCGGCGATGTGACGGTCACACGCGTCCAGGATCTCACGCGAGGCATCGACGATCTGGTGCTGAGCATCAACGGGACGGCGGACCGGCTCACAGTCTCGAACTTCTTCCTGGATCCGATCTTCCAGGTCCAGCAGGTCGTGTTCGCGGACGGCACGACATGGGATGTGCCGACCCTTCAAGATTTCGCACGGCGTGTGCCTGATCCGGATCCGGGGCCGTCCTCGCTTATCGGCTTTGACGACAGCAATGACATCATCCGGGCGTTTGGGCCCGGCAATGTCCTGATGGGGCTGGGGGGGAACGATGTGCTGGATGGGCGGGACGGCAACGACACAATGTACGGCGGTCCCGGCAGCGACACCTATGTCTTCGGCCGAGGCGCGGGGCGGGCCCAGGTGTTTGATTTGGCCCAGCCGGGGAGCGGGGATCTGAATACGATCCAGATGGCCGATGTCACACCGGATGAAGTGACGGTGCTGTCGAGCCCCGAGCATCTGGTACTGGCGCTCAACAACCCAGACGGGACGCCAGGGACGGCGGACCGCCTGGCGCTGGCGTACTTCAACGTGGACGAGGCCTTGAGGGCGGTGCAAGTGCAGTTCGCGGACGGGACGGTGTGGGACGCAGGCACGCTGAGGGCGTTGGTGAGCGGAACGCTCAGCGATGCTGACTCGGTGAGCGTCCCGTCGAGACCGCCGTCTGGCGACGGGGGCGGCGGAACGTCCGGAAGCGGCGGCACTGGGGTTGGGACGACTGGCCCGACGGAGACGCCTGTGCTTGTGGGCGGACCGGGCGACGACCTGCTGGGCGGCGGCCCCGGCGACGACACGCTGCTCGGCGGCGCGGGTAACGATACGTATCTGTTTGGACGCGGGAGCGGCCACGACACGATCGTGGAGGACGACGCGACGGCCGGCAATGTGGATACCGTGCAGTTCTCGGCGGACGTTGCGCCAAGCGATGTAGCCGTCACGGGCAGCGGTGACGACCTCGTGCTGAGCATCAATGGGTCAACGGATCAACTCACCGTGCAGGCCTTCTTCCTCGACGCCGCCCATCAGATCGAACAGGTGTCGTTCGACGACGGCACGGTCTGGGACATCGCAACGATCGAAGACCACCTGCCGAAGACGCTGACCGGCACGAGCGGCGCAGACACGCTGTACGGCGGTGCGGGGCCGGACACGTTTGATGGCGGCGCGGGCAACGACACGATGTACGGCTATGACGGCAATGATACGTACCTGTTCGGCCCCGGGTCTGGCCAGGATACAGTCTTGGACTTCGATCCAACGGCCGGCAATGTGGACACGATTGAGATGGCCTCTGGCGTGGCGCCGAGCGATGTGACGGTGACACACCAGCAGGACCTGGCGGCCGGCGTTGACGATCTGGTGCTGAGCATTAACGGGACGTCCGACCAGCTTACGG
>VBOF01000194.1 GCA_005877855.1 Nitrospirota bacterium
GAGCTGCCGGTTGGCGGTGCTCATGACGCCCTGGCAGGTCCCGCAGATCGTCATGATGTCGAGGCCAAGCTGCTCCGCCTGCGCGAAGGTGCGCGCGTTGAGCGCGAGGGCCCCATCGGGGTCCGCTTCGGCCACCACGCCGGCGCCACAGCAAGAGGAAGCGGTCAACTCGGTGACCTCGATCCCCAATCGCCCGATGATGGCCATCGTGGACTGATAGAGCTCCGGCGTCGCCCCCTTCGCCGCACAGCCCGGATACAACGCATACTTCATCACTCACTCCCCACGGAAAATGAAATGGAGGGTGACACCGCATGGGCGCCCAGATGCAGCGCGGGGCGTACAGCCGGGTCTGCGGGGCCTCGACGGCGAAACGCCCAGCTGCGCTGGGCAATGCGGGGGCAGGACCCACCATTTCATTTTCCGGCACCCCTCACCCATAGTTGTACCGCACCCCCTGGCCGGCGTCCGGATACGTCATCTCGATGTTCTTGAACTCGTGACAGGCGACGAGACACGCCCCGCTCTCCAGACACGCCGGCCAGTCCACGTGGATCTTCAAGCGCTCCGCGTCCCACTGATAGACCCCGGCTGGACAGACGATCGTGCACTGCTTGCGGGCGCACTTCAGGCAGGCCTCGGGGTTTTTGATCCGGATGTGCGACGTCCGGAACTGAGGTTTGTTGGCGGCGTCGTTCTCGCTCATCGCCCGGTCCGCTCCAGCAAAGCCCGGACATGCTGCACACCTTCGATCGGCGGATGCAGCGGGTTCGGTACCTTGCCTTTGAGCAGCATTCGGATGCCCAGCGGCAGCACGTGAAGAAAACGGCGCAGGCTGGGACCAACGACCTTGAGGGGCATCAGCGCCTCGTTCAGGCGCCCGAATCGCGCGATCAGGTCCCGGAACCCGACGACATGCCGGGCCCCATCGGTGTTGGTCAGGCCCGCCTGGATCGCCGCGCGGCGCAGGCGGATGATCGCCTCCATAGGCTGGACATCCTTGGGGCATACTTCGACACAAAAGTTGCACCGGGTGCAGTCCCACATACCGGTCGGGCCTTGGAGCGCTTCCAGCCGAGCTGTTCGTGCGGTGCCGTCCTCACGGGGATCCGCCACGAACCGGTAGGCCTTCGCCAGCGCGGCCGGTCCCAGAAAGCCCTTGTCCACCTCGTGCACCGTGCAGGCCGCGACGCAGGCCCCGCACATGATACAGGCGTCCACGTTGTGGAACTGGGCGGAGCCTGCCGCGAGGGACAACGGCCCGGTCGGCGGAAGATGCTCGGCCTGCACCCAGGGCTCGATCGCCTGTACCTTGCCCCAGAAGGAGCGCATGTCCACCGCCAGATCCTTGAGCACCGGCAGGTGGCGCAGCGGCTCGATGTTAATCACGCCATGGCGTTCCCATTCCTTACGGACAGAAGTCCGACAGGCCAGCTTCTCCGCGCCGTTGATGGTCATCGCGCACGACCCGCAGATCGCGGACCGGCAGGAGTAGCGAAACGTCAGCCGGCCATCCTGTTCGTTCTTGATGCGAATGAGCGCGTCGAGGACGGTCATTCCCCGGGTGACCTCGAGGCGGTAGGTCTCGTCGTGCGGCGAGGCGTCCAGCTCGGGGTGGCACCTACGAATTGTGAAGGCCAGGCGCATCGCGGGCGCTAGTCGATTTCGAGAACCTTGGGGAAGTTCGTCAGGTTGCGGCAGCCGTCGTCCGTGACCAGCACCATGTCCTCGATCCGGGCGGCGCCGATGTCCGGGTAGTAGAGGCCCGGCTCCACGGTGACCACGTGCCCCGTCTGGAGGCGTGACCCGGATTTGCTGATCCGGGGCATCTCATGGATGTCAATCCCGACCCCGTGGCCCGTGCCGTGAAAGAACCCCTGCATGCGTCCGTTGATCAGGCCGGTCTTGTACCCGGCCTGCTCGAAGCGCCGCAGCACTTCGCTGTGAATGGTCTGCCCGTCCGCCGCGTCGCGGACCGAGGCGATGGCTTCCTCCTGCGCAGCCAGCACCGTGTCATAGAGCCGTTTCATCTCGCGCGTCGCCCTGCCCTTGACGACCGTGCGGCTCATGTCGGCGAAGTAGCGCGTGGTCATGTTGCGGGGGAAGACATCCATGACGATGGGCTCGTTGGCCCGGAGCGGGCCAGCCCCCTCGTTGTGCGGATCACAGGCCTGGATCCCGCCGGCGATGATCGTGTGCTGCGCCACGCAGTCCTGCTCCATCAGCGCCACGTTGATGAGCTTCTTGATGCGCTCGGAGGTCACGGGCCGGCCCTCGTGGACGATCAGGCCGTCCTTCACGGAGGCTGCCCGCAGGAGATCGATGGCCCGCTGCACGGCAAGCTCCACCGCGCGCTGGGTGGCCTCGATGGCCCGGACCTCCTTCTCAGTCTTGATGGCGCGCTCTTCGAAGAAGGGCTCCCGCTTGGTGCTCAACTCGTACCCGCGCTCCTGTAACTGTCGGGCGTGCTCGAACCCGAAGTTCTCCGGTACGAGCAGGCGCGCAACGCCTCGCTCCTTCAGGAATTCGTCCACGATGTCAACCGCGCCGGCCGACGTCACGCCGCGGCGCCTCAGCCGCTCCTCGTATTCCGAGTACGACAGGACGGTGTCCACCGTGGCCGTGGCGCGCGCCCGGTCCACTTCCAGATCGCTCATGATGAGGATCCTCTCGCCCTTGATACGGAGGAAAATGAACGGATCGGGAGCCAAAAACCGGGTGGCGTAATAGAGGTTGGAATTGGTTTCGCTCGCGGCGATGATCAGGACATCGGGATCGGTGGACATCATAGGTGATGCTACCATGGCCTTACTGAGCGGAGCAAGGCGACCGCGGCGCCTTGTCCGAGGGGGAAATCACCTCCTTCGGAAACATGACGACGTTTTTCATGAAATCGAAAGCAAGCTGTGCAAGACCGGTCACTCCCGATCCGACTGACTTGATCGGCTGCCACGTGACTTGAGGATCGGTCACCGGACCCTTGACCTCGAAGAAGGCGGTGGTGAACCCTTCGCGCTCGCCGGCGAACAGCTTCCCGAAGAGCGGAATGGATTGCAAGACGCCTTCGTAGGAGCCGAAGGGCGTGACGACCATAACCATATCGTAGCGGTCATTGGGAATGTCATAGGCGCCCGCGGCGGTGATCTTCATGATCTCGCTGTCCAGCCGATAATCCTTAGTCTCTGCGATGCCGTTTTTGATGCCGATCTGGGCCGACATGCAATCGAACGGCATGCCTTTCTCGGAAACCTCCGCCTTGCCCGCCAACAGCCTGGGGAGGTCCAGCAACCTGACAACCTTCGCGGTCGCTGAGAGTTTCTGGAAATGCCCCTTTTCGACCATCACCCGGACATCCCCGTTCAGAGTCGGCGCAGTCCCGCGAGGATCGCTGCCGTTCCCGCTGATCGCGCCATCCAACCTGAGCACACCGGTAAACGGCAGCTCTTTGACGCCAAGTGATTGGAACACCGGTTCCACTGCAATGCCTTGCAGGTTCAGGCTCGTCTCCACCGACGCCGGTTTACCTTTGGGCAACGCGATGCGGGCCTGTCCGGCGATCGTGCCCGCCCCCATCCGCCCGGTGATGGGATCCACCACCAGCACGCCGTCCGCGCCAGTCACCGTCGCCTTGATCTCGTCGAAGGGGACGCCGCGGTAGCGGCCGTTTTTTACCGAGACGGTCGCCGCCAGCTTGGCGTTCCTGCTGATCGCCTCCATCGCCGTGCGCACCGGCGAGCGCTCGCCCTGGGGGATCAGTAAGGCCAAGTCGAGGCTGGGCGAATCCAGAATGGCCTGGATGCGCGGCACGCCCCGCCACCCCCGGACATCCCCTGTGGCGTTGATCCGGCTGTCCGCGATCTTCAGAGTGCCGCGATCGATCGCAATGCGGTCGTCTTCGAAAAAGACATGCAGGTTGAAGTCTTCGATCGGCGCGCGCAACCCCTCGAGCCTGAGCCCGAGCCGCGTGACTTCAGCCTGCCCGTTCAGCTTCGCGGCCCGCCAGTTGTCGAGCGGTCCGGTTGCAACAAACCTGGTCTGGAACGTCCCCACGGCTGGCGAGGTCTTGGAGGCCAGGAGCCCTTTCGGCAGGGCCTTGAAGGAAAACGGCGGAACCTTCACGT
>VBOF01000082.1 GCA_005877855.1 Nitrospirota bacterium
GTTGGGGAGCGGCGTCGCCCCGGGCCGGCGCACGGAGACCTGCTTGACCGCGTCCTGATACGGCACCCCCTTGATCAGGCACAGGTAGGCGATGACCACCGACACCGATCGTCCCATGCCTGCCCGACAGCACACCATCAGGCGGTGCTCCTTCTCGTGTTGCTCAAGCCACTCGACTGCTTCATCCAGCTGAGTCGGATCGGCCTCGGCAAACTCCTTGAACGGAATCCAGGCGTAGGCCAACCCAGGCGGGGGAACAACCTGGCTCTCCGCCGCCACGTTCAGGATTGCGGTCATGATCCGGGCCGGACGGGCCGCGTCTTCGGCGTTGCCGACGGCCAGCTTGTCGTTGATCAGGTGCCTACCTTCGCGAGGGAAGACCGGGTTACCGTGCGCCGGGCTGCTCGGCGCGACGATCACCGAGTGCCGGGTCGCGCGCGCGGACATCGTTCGCGAGGGCCTCTCCACGCTGCCGTGGTACCGGGGGGCGCGGCTCGTCTCGGCCAAGCGGCTGGGGAAGAGCGTGGGCCTGGAGGCCGAGAGATCGGGCGAAACCCGCTATCTGGTCTTCGAGCTCGGCATGACCGGTCTCCTGTTCTTCACCCTGCTCGATCCCTCCTACCGAAAGCACACCCACCTCACCCTGTCGCTGACCGGCTCGGTCCCGGCGTTGTATTACTGGAACCCCAGACGGTTCGGTCGGGTCTACCTGCTCGACGGGCCTGGCCTGGCGCGGTTTGCCAAGCGACGGTTCGGGTGCGATCCATTGACGGTGTCCTGGGAAGACTTCCGGGGGGTGGTGGCGCGCCGGCGCGGGCGCCTCAAGGCTCTGCTCATGCACCAGCAGGTGATCGCCGGGATCGGCAACATCTATGCGAACGAAATCCTGTACCGGGCGCGCCTGCACCCCTATCGGGTGGCGAGCCGCTTACACGCCCAGACCGTCCGGCGACTCTACGACGCGATCCGAGATGTCCTGAGCGAGGCCATCAAGGCCGGAGGCTCCAGCGTTCGAGATTTCCTGGCGCCCGATGGGACAAAGGGGGACTACTGGAAGCAGCACCGGGTGTACAACAAAGCCGGGCTGCCGTGCCCGGCGGGGTGCGGGAGCACGATCCGCCGCTTGGCGGGCGAACGCAGCTCGTTCTACTGTCCTTCCTGCCAGCGCAAATAGTACCCATTTTCTCCTTGACGGCCGCCGACAGAACTCCGTAAACTCACCTTTTTCTGATTTATAATTCAGAGAGTTGCGTGCATTTTTGGTGCGAGGCTTGGTAGGCCTTTTGGTCATGTGCGGTGGGCCATTTGGAGGATTGTGTCAGATGGAAAATTCCGCTAAACTTCGCGCGCTTCCGCTGGAAAGTACTCACCCAAGGAGACATCCGTAATGGCCAAAGTACTGGAAGGCCCCGGGATGGGGCTCATGAAAAAGTGGGGCATCGTGGTCCCCAACTTCGTCGTCATTTCCTCGGCGGATGAGCTAGGGAAGCTCGGCGACGCCCACGACTGGCTCAAGAAGAGCACGCTGGTCGTCAAGGCCCACGAGGCTCTGGGCTCGCGGTTCAAGCTCGGTCTTGTGAAGGTGGGGTTGGACCTGCAAGGCGCGCAGGCCGCGGCGAAAGAGATGCTGGGGCGGCAGGTCGGCAGCATCACGGTCTCCCAGGTGATCGTCTCGGAGATGGTGCCGCATACGGAGGAGTACTACGTGGCAGTCAAGTCCACCCGTGAAGGGGCGGAGATTCTCCTCGCCAACTGCGGCGGTATTGAGGTGGAATCGAACTGGGATCGGGTCAAGAAGCTCGCGGTCGAGGTCGGGGACACGCCGTCGCCCGGCGCGCTGGAAAGGCTGGCGAAGGAGGCCGGCTTCTCCAGTGAGCTGGCCCCAAAGGTGGCGGACTTTGCGGGCAAGCTGTTCGCCTGTTTTGATAGCGAGGACGCCCAGTATTTGGAAGTCAATCCGATGGTGGTCCCGGCGAGCGACGGCCAGTTGGTCGCGCTGGACGCGGTGACCCTGCTGGATGCCGACGCCAGGTTCCGCCATCCTGATTGGGACTTCCCGTTCGCGGCGGAGTTCGGCCGGGCCTACACGAAGCACGAACTGGAGGTCATGGCCGTGGACTCCAAGATCAAGGGCTCGGTGAAGTTCATCGAGATCCCGGGCGGGGACACGGCGATGCTGCCGGCTGGCGGCGGCGCGAGCGTCTATTATTCCGACGCGGTAGTGGCCCGCGGCGGCAGGCTGGCCAACTATGCGGAATACTCCGGCGATCCGCCTGATTGGGCGGTGGAGGTCCTGACCGAGAAGGTCTGTTCATTGCCGAGGATCAAACACATCATTGTGGGCGGCGCGATCGCCAACTTCACCGACGTGAAGAAGACATTCGGCGGCATCATTGCCGGGTTCCGCAAGGCCAAGGGCGAGGGCAAGCTCAACGGTGTGCAGATCTGGGTGCGCCGCGGCGGGCCGCGCGAGAAGGAAGGGCTCGAAGCGATGCGGGCGCTGCGCGACGAGGGCTTCGACATCCACGTCTTCGACCGCCATACCCCGCTCACCGACATCGTTGACATGGCGCTCCAGAAGAAATAGTCATCCAAGTCAGCCTAGGGGATCCCGAATGAGTATTCTGGCTAATAAAGACACCCGGGTCGTCATCCAGGGCGGCGCGGCCGGATTGAACGCCGCGCGGCGCATGGCGGAATTCTGTTACATGATCAAGCGCCCGCTGAACGTGGAAGCCTTCGTCTATCCGCCGGACGCCGGCAAGACGAACGAAGTCCCCTACGGCAACGGTCTGCTGACCGTTCCCGTCTACAAGACGGTGGGGGAGGCCACGGCGCATCATCCGCAGATCAACACGAGCCTGGTGTACATCGGCGCCGACCGGGCCTGCGCGGCCGGTATGGAGGCGCTGAACGATCCGAAGATCCAGGTCGTCTCCATGATCACCGAGGGCGTGCCCGAGAAGGACGCCAAACTGCTGGCTCGCCACGCGACGAAGCTCGGCAAGATCTTCAACGGTCCCTCCTCCATCGGGGTCATTTCGGCGGGCGAGTGCAGGCTCGGCGTGATCGGGGGCGCGTTCGACAATCTGGTGGCCTGCAAGCTCTACCGGGAAGGGTCCTTCGGGGTCATCACGAAGTCCGGCGGCCTCTCCAACGAGATCATCTGGATCTGCTCGCAGTTCGCCGATGGCATCACGACGGCGATCGGGATCGGCGGCGACGCCTACCCCGGCACCGATTATGTGACCTACCTGGAGATGTTCGAGCAGGACCCCCAGACCAAGGCAGTCGTGATCGTCGGCGAGATGGGTGGTGAGCTGGAAGAGCGGGCCGCCGAGTGGTACGGCGCGAAGAAGCGGCGGATCAAGCTGCTGGCGGTGGTCTCCGGCTTCTGCCAGGAGAGCCTGCCGAAGGGGATGAAGTTCGGGCACGCCGGCGCCAAGGAAGGCATGAAGGGCGAAGGGTCGGCGCGCTCCAAGGCCGACGCCTTCAAGAAGGCCGGCGCGACCGTCCCGGAAACGTTTGGCGCGCTGGGCCCCGCCATCAAGGCGACTTACGAGGAGTTGGTCAAGAGCGGCCTGGTGCGACCGATTCCTGACCTCAGCCCTGAAGACCTGCCGAAGCTCCCCAAAACCGTCGAGGAGGGGATGAAGACCGGCGAGGTGATGGTCGCGCCGCTGATCAAGACCACGATCAGCGACGACCGGGGCGACGAGCCCTGTTACGACGGCTATCCCGCCTCCGAGCTGATCAACAAGGGGTACGAAATCCCGCACGTGATCGGTCTGCTCTGGGACAAGCGCCTGATCTCCAAGCAGGAGGCCGAGATCATCAAACGTATCATGATGCTCTCGGCGGACCACGGGCCCTGCGTGAGCGGTGCGCTGGGCACGATCATCGCGGCCTGTGCGGGCATTGGCATGTCCCAATCCGTGGCAGCCGGCCTGATCATGATCGGCCCGCGCTTCGGCGGCGCGGTGACCGACGCGGGCCGCTGGTTCAAGCACGCCGTGGACAACAAAATGTCGGTGGACGACTTCCTCGCGTACATGAAGAAGACCGTAGGGCCGGTGCCTGGCATCGGGCACCGCGTCAAGAGCGTCCGCAATCCGGACAAGCGGGTGAAGGAACTCGTGGGGTACGTGAAGGGCCTGGGGATCAAGACGCCGCACCTGGACTTCGCCCTGGAAGTGGAGAAGGTCACGTCCTCGAAGAAGGAGAACCTGATCCTGAACGTGGACGGGACGATGGCGGCCGTGCTGGTGGACCTCGGGTTCCCGGTGGACAGCCTGAACGGCTTCTTCATCCTGTCGCGCACGATCGGGCTGATCGGCCACTGGGTGGATCAGAAGCGCCAGGACAGCCGGCTTATCCGGCTCTTCGACTATCTCGTCAACTACGCGGCGCCCAAACGGCGGGAAGTGCCGCCGCTGAAGTAAGATGTTATAGGATTAACGGAGAGAGCTATGGCAATCGAAATCGTCAAAAAACTCTATGCGAAGATGCCCGACGCGGTGGCCAGGGCCCGTAAGAAGTTCGGGCGCGGCCTCACCCTGACCGAAAAGATCCTGGTTTCTCACGTGGACAACTGGGAGACCCAGGTCTGGGAGCGGGGCAAAGCGATGCTGGCGTTGCGGCCGGACCGGGTGGCCATGCAGGATGCGACCGCCCAGATGGCCATGCTGCAGTTCATGCAGGCCGGCAAGAAGAGGGTGGCGGTGCCCAGCACGATCCATTGCGACCACCTGATCCGGGCCGAGAGCGGCTCCCAGAAGGACCTGCTGCGCGCCATCGACGAGAATAGGGAGGTCTACAACTT
>VBOF01000083.1 GCA_005877855.1 Nitrospirota bacterium
CCGATTCGTTCGATGAGGGCTTGGAATCCAAGCGGCCGACGGTCCAGGTCGGGGATCCCTTCACGGAAAAGCTCCTGCTGGAAGCCTGCCTCGAGCTCATGGAGCAGGACCTGCTGGTCGGGATTCAGGACATGGGCGCGGCCGGTCTGACCAGCTCCTCCTGCGAGATGGCGTCGCGGGCCGGCACCGGCATGGAATTGGAGCTGGCGAACGTGCCCCGGCGCGAGCCGGGCATGACGCCCTACGATGTGCTGCTGTCGGAGTCCCAGGAGCGGATGTTGCTCGTGGCAAGGCCCGGACGGGAAGGGGACGTCCTGGACATCTGCAAGAAGTGGGACGTGGATGCCGCGGTGATCGGCCGCGTCACGAACGATAGGTTCCTCCGGGTTAAAGAAAAAGGGATGGTTGTGGCCCAGGTGCCAGCGCAGGCCCTGACCGAGGACGCCCCAAAGTATGAGCGGCCGGCGGCCGCGCCCGCCTATCAGGACTTCCTGCAATCCCTCCAACTTGAACTGATCCCGGAGCCGACGGATTGCAACGCCGTGCTGGAGACGCTGCTGGCCTCGCCTACGATCGCCCACAAGGGCTGGGTCTTCGAGCAGTACGACCACATGGTCCAGACCAACACCGTGATCCGCCCCGGGGCGGACGCGGCGGTCCTGCGGATTAAGGGCACAGACAAGGCCTTGGCGGTCACGGCGGACTGTAACAGTCTCTACTGCGTGCTGAACCCGTACACGGGTGCCGCCAGCGCCGTCGCCGAGGCCGCGCGCAATCTGGTCTGCGTGGGCGCACGGCCACTGGCCCTCACCGATTGCCTGAACTTTGGCAATCCGGAACGCCCAGACACTATGTGGCAGTTCCTCCTGGCCGTTGAGGGCATCACCGACGCCTGCAAGGCCTTGCAGATTCCCGTGGTGAGTGGGAACGTGAGCTTCTATAATGAAACCCGGGGGCTGTCGATCTATCCGACTCCGATCATCGGGATGGTGGGGCTGCTGGACCATGTCGAACGGGCCGTCTCCCAGGAGTTCAAAGCGGAAGGCGATGTAATCCTCCTCTTAGGGGAGACCGGCGAGGACCTCGGCGGGACCGAATACCTCCGGGCGGTCCATCACCGGGAGCAGGGGACGCCCCCGGTCCTGAATCTCGAGCGCGAGGTCGCGCTGCATCGCGTCGTGCTGCAGGCAATCGAGCAGGGCCTGGTGCGGTCAGCCCACGATTGCGCGGAAGGGGGTCTGGCCGTCGCCCTCGCCGAATCGTGCCTGTCGGCCACGAACGGACCTCTGGGCGCGGAGGTCGTGCTGTCCGGTCACGGGCTGCGGGAGGACAGCCTCCTGTTCGGCGAGTCCCAGTCCCGCATTATTCTCTCGGTGAAATCGGCCGATCGTGAGAAAATAGTGGCGATGGCGGGGCATGAACGCGTGCCATGCTCGGTTCTGGGGTTCGTCAGCGGCCGACGGCTGATGATCTCCATCCGGGACGACCGGGGCCGAAAGACCAGCGCCATCATCACTCCCGACAAATTCCACGACGAATGCGCTGTCGTCGGCGTGTACGGCCACAAGGAAGCGGCGAACCTCGCCTATCTCAGCCTGTACGCCCTGCAGCACCGCGGCCAGGAAAGCTCCGGCATCGTCTCGAATGACGGTGATCAGTTCCATTGGGAAAAGGCCATGGGGCTGGTGGCCGACGTCTTCACCAAGGACCGGCTGAAGCGCCTGCCCGGCCGCTCGGCGATCGGTCACAACCGCTACTCTACGGCCGGCTCCAGCGACCTGAAAAACGCCCAGCCGCTGGTCGTCAACTTCGCGTTCGGCAACCTCGCCCTGGCCCATAACGGCAATCTGATCAACGCCCAGATGCTGCGCAACGAACTGGAAGCCTACGGTGCCATCTTCCAGTCCACGTCCGACAGCGAGGTGATCATCCACCTGATCGCGCAGTCCCAAGAGAGCCTGTTACTGGATCGCATCTTCGACGCCCTGAACCAGGTCCGGGGCGCGTTCTCCATCACCCTGCTCACCGACAACGGGTTGATTGCCGCGCGCGACCCGTGGGGGTTCCGCCCCCTGTGCCTGGGGCGGATCAAGGAAGCCTGGGTCGTCGCATCAGAGACCTGCGCGTTCGACCTGATCGGCGCGGATGCCATCCGCGATATCGAGCCCGGCGAACTGATCCTGTTGGACGACAAGGGCCTCCACTCCTACCATCCCTTCCCCAAGGTCAAGCCGGCGATGTGCATCTTCGAGCACATCTACTTCGCACGCCCGGACAGCAAGATCTATGGGAACAACGTGTACGCCGCCCGCAAGGTGCTGGGCCGCCAGCTCGCCAAGGAATCCCACGTGCCGGCCGACCTCGTCATCGCGGTCCCGGACTCCGGTGTGCCGGCCGCTCTGGGGTATGCCGAAGGGGCGAACATCCCGTTCGAGCAGGGCCTGATCCGCAACCATTACGTGGGACGGACCTTCATCGAACCGGAGCAGCGTATCCGGCACTTCGGCGTCAAGGTCAAGCTGAACGCCGTACCAGAGGTCCTGGAGGGTAAGCGGGTGGTTGTGGTGGACGATTCCATCGTGCGCGGCATCACGAGCCGCAAGATCGTTAAGATGATCCGCCACGCGGGGGCGAAGGAGGTCCACATGAGGATCTCGTCCCCCCCGATTATCTCGCCGTGCTTCTACGGGATCGACACGCCCACCAAGAAGGAGCTGATCGGCTCGACGCACTCGATCGAGGAGATCCGCAAGTACATCACCGCCGACTCGCTCGCCTACCTGAGCCTGGAAGGGCTCCTGGCTGCCGCGCCCGGCAACAGAGATCGCTACTGCAACGCCTGCTTCACCGAGAACTATCCCATTCCTTTCACCAAAGCTGAGGAAATGCAGTTGGGCCTATTCGACCGTCCGTGATTGGGGGAACCGCGCGGATCAGCCGCCGATTCGTCCTCATCCTCGCCCTGGCCCAGCTTCTTGTGATCTACGCCTGGATCGTTGAGCCGCACTGGATCGAGGTCACGAGCCACGAGGCCTGGTTCAAGAGTCTTCCAGGGGAGTTCAACGGCCTGGTGATCGTCCATCTGTCGGACCTGCACATCCGGAAGTATGGCGCCCGGGAGCGGTGGGTCGTGGCGCGCCTGGCCGGATCCAAGCCCGGCGTGATTGTGATTACCGGCGATCTCACGCTGGAGGGGAGCGATCCGGCGAGCATTCGGCAGTTCCTGACGGCCCTGCACGAGCTGAAGCCGACCTTCGGCATCTGGGCCGTCCTTGGCAACCACGACCACTGGTACCCGCTGGCCTCCGGCAAGGACGAGGTGCGGACGTTCTACAACAACGCCGGCGTCTCGCTTCTGGTCAACGAAGGAGGACGCCTCGGCCGGGGCCTGGACACCCTCTCGCTGATCGGCGTGGACGACCCCTTTTCGGGGTACGCCAACCTGGGCGAGTCGCTCAGAGGCATGCAGCGCACTCCATTCGCCGTCCTGCTCACTCACTCCCCGGAAATCTTCATGAGAGCCGACCTGATCAAGTTTGACCTCGTGCTGGCCGGCCACACGCACGGGGGGCAGGTCCGCCTGCCCGGCATCGGTGCGCTGTGGCTCCCCGCCGGCAGCGAACCCTTCGAGTCGGGGTGGTTTTACGGCCAGTACGCGCGGATGTACGTCACGCGGGGCATCGGGACCAGCATCCTGCCGGTCCGGTTGTTCTGCCGGCCGGAGATCGCTCTGATCACGCTCCGGCGCACCGAGCCGAAAAGGTAGCCGCCGTGTCCCAGCCGTCACCGCCCGCGCAGTCGGAGATACGTCGGCTCATGATCTTTTTCGGTTTGGTCTACTTTGCCCAGGGGATCGGGCAGGCCGGCGGACTCATCAACCAGCCCTTGATGAACTATCTGAAGGCGCAGGGTCTGACGTCCGACCAGGTCGCGCAGTTGTTCGCGGTGTTGACTATCCCCTGGATCATCAAGCCACTCTACGGGTTGATCAGCGACTTGGTCCCGCTCTTGGGGTACCGCCGCAAGAGCTATCTGTTCCTCATGAACGGACTCGCCGCCGCGGGGTTTCTCTGGCTCACCGCGTTGCTGACGCCGCAATGGATCGTCGCGGCGCTGGTGCTGACGGCGCTCGGCATCGCCTCCTCGGATGTGCTGGTGGATGCCGTCATGGTTGAAAGGGGACAGCAGACCGGACAGATCAAACGGTTTCAGAGCCAGCAATGGATGTGGTTCAACATCGCGGCGATCACGACCGGCCTCCTCGGCGGCTGGCTGAGCGAAGCGCTCCCGCCGGCCGCAGCTCTCCATACAGCCGCGTTGATCACTGCCTGCGCGCCGGCGGCCGTGATGATCGCGACCGCCTTCCTGGTCCGCGAGGAGAAGACCGCCATCGACTGGACGCGGTTCAAGGAGAGCACCGGGAGCCTCCTCTCCGCGGTCAAATCCCGGACGCTGTGGATCGTGGCCGGATTCCTGGCCTTCTGGAACTTCAGCCCCAGCTTCGGCACCCCCATGTACTACCACATGGTGGACAACCTGAAATTCGACCAAAATTTCATCGGCCAACTCGGCGCCGTTTCGTCGATCGGATCGGTGATCGGGGCGTTTGTGTTCAAGCGGTTTCTGGCCGGTCGCTTTTCGACCACCGCGCTCGTGTATCAGAGCATCCTGCTGGGCGCGATCAGCACCGTCGCGTACCTGTTCCTGGGGAACCGCCAGAGCGCTGTCATCCTGTCCTTCACCACCGGACTCATCGGCATGGTTCCGTTCTTGACGATGCTCAGCCTGGCGGCTGCGGCCTGTCCGCCGCATGCCGAGGGGTTCACCTTCGCCGCCTTGATGTCCATCTTCAACGGGGCGTCCCAGCTTTCCGCCTTATGGGGCGCGCACCTTTACGAGCATGTGCTCGACAAGCAGATGGCGCCGCTTATTTGGACCTCCACGGCCTTCACGCTGGCGGCGTTTTTTCTGGTGCCCTTTTTGCCCAAGCTGGACGGACCGACGCCCAGCGGGGAGAGACCCGACGAGGCGTGACCGATCAATCTTCCAGCGTGGAGATGTCGCCGGGATTCTGCCCGAGCTCCTTGGCCTTCAACACGCGGCGCATGATCTTGCCCGAGCGGGTCTTGGGGAGTGAGGGGACAATCTCGATCTCCTGAGGAACCGCAATCTTGCCCAGCTCATGCTTGACGTGATCCTTCATCTGTTGAATGAGTTCTGGCGATTCTGTAAACCCTTGCTTTAAGATCAGGAAGGCCTTGATCGACTCCCCGGCCGTCTTATGCGGCTTGCCGATGACTGCCGCCTCGGCCACCGCGGGATGGCTGACCAGGGCGCTTTCCACTTCGGCTGTCCCGATCCGGTTGCCGGCCACCTTGATCACATCATCAGCCCGCCCCATGAAGAAAAAGTACCCGTCCTCGTCCTTCCGGCAGACGTCCCCGGCGGTGTAGCATCCCGGGATCGTATTCCAGTACACCTTGTACCGGTCAGGATCCTTGTAGATCGTCCGCAACATGGAGGGCCAGGGTTTCTTGATCACCGCAAAGCCGCCGGTATTGGGCGGGAGTGGCTTGCCTTCCCGGTCCACCACGTCGGCCTCGATGCCCAGGAAGGGCCGCGCCGCAGAGCCTGGCTTGAGCTTGGTGCAGGGAAGAGGGGTGATGAGGATCGCGCCGGTCTCGGTCTGCCACCACGTGTCCATGATGGGGAGCTTCCCGCCGGTGACGCGGTGGAACCACAGCCAGGCTTCGGGGTTGATCGGTTCGCCCACCGACCCCAGGATGCGCAGGCTGCTGAGGTCATGCTTCTTCGGCCACTCTTCGCCGTACTTCATCAGCAGGCGAATGGCCGTCGGGGTCGTGTAGAAGATCGTGACCCCATAGCGCTCGATCAGGTCCCACCACCGGCCCGGCGTGGGGTAGTCGGGCTTGCCTTCCGCCATCAGAATGGTCGCGCCGTTCAACAGCGGCCCGTAGACGATGTAACTGTGGCCGGTCACCCACCCCGGGTCGGCCACGCAGAAGTATACGTCCTCGTCCTTGAGATCAAACACGAGCTTGGTGGTCAGGTAGGTGCCGACCATGTAGCCCCCGTGGACGTGCTGGACCCCTTTCGGCTTGCCGGTCGTGCCGGAGGTATACAGGAAGTACAGGGGATCTTCGGCGTCCATCACTTCCGGCGCGCAGACAGCCTGTTGGTTGTTCAGCCAGTCGTCCCAGTCGAGCTCCTTGGGAGAGGAAAGCGTGATCCCAGGTTTCTGCCGCCGAACGACAACGACTTTTTCGATGCACGGGGAGTAGGCGACGGCTTCGTCCACCACCGGCTTGAGCGGCACGATCTTGCCCCGGTCAAACCCGACGTCGGCCGTGAGGATCACGCGGGGCTGGCTGTCCTCGATCCGGCTGGCCAGGGCCGGCGCGCTGAAGCCGGAATAGACCACGGTATGAATGGCCCCGATGCGGGCGCAGGCCAGCATGGCCACGGTCT
>VBOF01000084.1 GCA_005877855.1 Nitrospirota bacterium
CGTCTCGCCGGCGTCGGGGAAGCGGTTGGGCACCATGCCACGGTCCACGAAGGCCGCGTACGTTTTCAGTATGCGGCTGGCGATGGCGGGACGCCCAGTCGTCAGTGTGAGCCCGGGCAACGCGATCATCGTGTCGCGGCCCCAGTCTCCGAACCAATGGTATCCCGCGATGACGGACTGGCCGTTGGGATCCTTCGGGGAAGGTCGATCCACGATGAACTGGTCGGCGGCGAACATCGTCTGCTCCACCCACGCCGACACGTGTTTCGTAAGAGCCGGCTGCGCTTTGGCAAAGGCGCCGAGAAGCGCGTGCTGGTGCCGCGTGCGCCGCTCCAGGGCCTTCGCTCCATCTAAGGACGCGCCGGGGTCGATGCTGAGCACAACCGTGAGCGACTTCCCCTCCTCGACCGTCCCTTGAATCGTCCCGACGTGCAAGTGATCTTCGTGGTCTTCCAGGCCTCGGGCGCGTTCCTCGGCCAGGTCGAACCCCCAGTGCCAGTCATGCGCCGTCTCCCACCGCCCCCGGTCGGAGCGTAAATGGAACGGGACGGCGCCGTCGTACGCCACCACGGAGAGGCCGCGGTCCTCAGCCGTGACGCGCATCTGCCAACCGTTCCCCCGTGTGCTGCCGTGGTGGTCTCGGTAATTCACCAGGGCCTTGATGCTCATGGCAACAGGACCGGAGCCTCGCGGCAGCTCGAAGCGCACGTAAGTGGTATTCGCGCCCGGCTCCATCCAGACCCGTTTCTCCAGAAGGTCATCGGCAAGGGCATACGTCCAGACCGGCACCGTGTCTTCCAGCCGGAACCGCTCGAGGTGCCGATACCCGTGGAGCGAGATCGATCCATCACGCCAGCGGTTTGTGTAGAGAGAAAAGACACGGCCGCCGGATTCCGCGGTCTCATCGAGCTTGGCGACCAAGAGCGTACGCCCGACCGGCGGTTTCAGCGCCGCCACGAGCAAGCCGTGATAGCGGCGCGTCAGCAGGCCGGCGACCGTGCCAGACGCGTACCCGCCGAGCCCGTTGGTGACCAGCCACTCGCGGGCCTCGGCCTGGCCGAGGTCCCCGCAGACGTCCCGTCCGAAGTCAATAAGGGTGCTCACACGCGTCCGTATACCGGAATCGCCGCGCCATGGATCACCTCGGCGTCCGGGGAGCAGAGAAAGAGAATGACCTTGGCGATGGCCTCCGGTTTGGGCCACTGGCTGTGATCCGCGTTGGGCATCGCCTGGCGGTTGGCCTCCGTATCAATGATGCTGGGCAGGACCGCGTTGACGTTGATGCGGTACGGCTTGAGTTCGTCCGCCAGGCTCTGGGTCAGGACCAGCTCGGCCGCCTTGGAAGCCGCGTAGGCGGACAGTCCCGCGTCGCCCTTCAGGCTCGACCGGGACGCCACATTCACGATCCACCCGCGGTTCTGCTTGATCATCTGCGGCACGATGGCCTTGGAGCAGAGATAGGCGGATTGGAGGTTCAGGTTCAGCATGCGGTCCCAGGTCGCCTGGTCGGTCTCCCAGACCGGCTTCCCGCCGGCAAACCCGCCCACGATGTTGACGAGGACATCCACCCGGCCATGGCGCGCCACGATCTCCTCGGCGAACCGTTTGACCGCGCCCTCATCTGTCACATCGACCCTGAGCCCGCTCAGGCGGGCCGACAGCGTCCCGGCTTCCTTCGCGAGCCGATCCTGTTCCGGCGGCACGACGCAGGTCGTCACGACCGTCGCGCCCGCCCGGAGGAAACTGAGAGTCACCGCCCGGCCGAGGCCGCCGGTTCCTCCCGGGATCACCACGACTGATCCGGTAAAGTCCATTCCTACTTGGCGGCCAGCGTGCGGATGTAGGCCAGCACGTCCCGCATCTCGCGCTCATCAATTTCTCTCATCCAGCCGGGCATGGCCGTCCCAGGCCGGCCGAACGTGATGACTTCCAACAGCTCGGCGTCTTTTTTGGCCTGCGTGGCGAGTGCCGTCAGGTCTGCCGGCTTGGGATTGAGTTTCTCTGCCGCTGCTCCATCGCCCTTGCCGGAGGTCCCGTGGCAGTTGACGCAGTTCTGCTTATAGATCCGCTCACCCGCGTCAAGATCCGGCTTTGGCTGTTTGAGCCGTTGCCCGGCTACGTCTCCGACCCACACCGCGAGGCCCGCCATAACAAGGACCACGATGATGGCGGCGCGACGATTCACCGGTGACCTCTCCATAAGCGCAGTCGACGGGTGCGCGGCGGTAGTATCCTACATTCCCCCTGACCTTGCAACACGAGCGGGTGGAGGATTGCGAGCCTCACCAGACGTTGCTACAATGCCGTGCAGTCCTCATCAGGGAGACCACGGAATGGTTCCGCTACCGACGTCCTTGCAGAAAGCGTTCAACACCACCTTAAACGACCTGGGCGCCGACATGGCCCTGATCGCGCTCAAGGAGGACGGGTTCGGTCCATTCGTGTCTCACGTGAACCGGGGCTTCACCCCTCGTGAAATCCAGGCCGTCGTCAGAGCCCTGTCGCATCCGGAGGTCGGGTTCGACGGCCCCGCGGGCAACGGCAACGCACGGCAGCGGTTGGTCCGCATCCGGATGACGGCCCCCTCCCATCGCTCGCTCCTCACCATTCCCCTGCAGGCCTCCAAGCGGACCTTCGGAGCCCTCGTCATCGGGCGCAAGGACATCGTGACGTTCTCGGACAAGGACCGGAAAAATCTGACGGAAGCGGCCGAGGAGCTTGAGGCAGCGCTGGTGAAGGCCGGCGTGCCGGCCCTCGCCGCAGGTGCGCCCGCGGCGGCCGTGGCGCCTCCGGCGGAGAGCGGGGCCGTGAACGTCGATCCCCTCATGGCCCAGATCCGGTCCCTGATCCCGTACGACCGCACGCTCCTCACCCGGCACGAGCCCGGTTCGAAGACCCTGACGACCCTGCTGTCCCACACACCGGGGCACTGTGAATGGCGAGAAGGCCAGACGCTGACGCTGGAAGGGTCCGCCGCCGGGTGGGTCATCCGACATAGACGGCCGCGGGTGGACCGGGATCTGGCCTCCACCCAAGGACGATTCCTGGATTATAAAGAGCTGTACAAGGACAAATTCAAGACGGCGATGGTCCTGCCGCTCAAAAAGGGACAAGACCTCATCGGCACCATTCTCCTAGGGTCGAGGACGCCGGACGTCTACAACGCGGACATGGCCAGGGCTGCCGCTCCTCAGTTGGATCACCTGGCCGCGCTCCTTCCCACGCTGGGACCCGGTTCGGCCGTCTCTCCGCCCCTGGAACGAACCGACGCCGCAAGCAGCGTCGAGCCAGGCAGGCAGGCGGCCTCCATGTTGGCTCACGATCCGCATGAATCCCACGAGCTGATGCTCCGGCACGAGCGGCAACAGGCCATTCGGGAAGTGACCGCGTTCCTCGAACAGGAAATCCAGCGCCCCCTGACCAAGACCCGCTTGGAAGTGGAAGAGGCCGTCCGGAACACGGCCACCGGTGGCGCGGCGAGCGCGGACGTGCTGCAACGGATCGAGAAGGCCTACCTGGAACTGACCCGCATCGAGGCCATTCTCAATGAGGTCCTCGACTTCGCCAAGCCGCTGGACTTGCACCCGCGCGTGGTGCGGATCCCCGAGGTCCTTGAGAGCGCGATCGCGGTCATCACCGGGGACCTGGAAAAGAACGCCATCACGGTCACCCGGGACTTCTCCCCCTCGCTCCCGGCTGTCAAAGTGGACGAGGGCAAGCTCCAACAGGTCTTCCTGAGCATCCTCAAAAACGCCCTCGAGGCCATGACAACCCACGGGCACATTCACCTCCAGGCGGTGCCCCACAGGGGCGCGCGCGGGCGGAACGAAGTGGCCATCACGCTTCAGAACGACGGGGCTCCGATTCCCACGGAGCACATCGGCAAGATCTTCGAGCCCGGCTTCACCACCAAGGCCGCCGGCACCGGGCTCGGGCTGGCGTCCGTCAAAAAGATCATCGAAGAGCACCGGGGCCAGATCTCCATCGCCAGCGGCCCGGACCAGGGCACAGCGGTCATCATCCGCCTGCCGGCGCATGCCGCCGCCCGCCCCAGGGGCCGCGGCCCGCGTCGCCATCACCAGTCCTAGCCCCTTGACAGAGCCCATTGAACCAGGTTATGGTCGCTGAGGCTTTACAGAAGAGGTCCTCTTCGACGAAACGGTCTTATCCATTTCATTAGGTAAGGAGGGATCCCATGAAACGCTCGCTGCTTCTGATCGCACTCGTGACAGGATTCATCTTCATGGCCTCGTCGGTGTTCGCCAACCCTGCCCTGTTGAAGAAGAGACATGAAGGCTACCCGAAGCCGGATGGCGGCACCACAGCCACCGGGGAAACCGCGGCGGAAAAGTCTGCTGCAGATGCTCCTAAGGCGCTGAAGGAGCAGATCAAGTCCGCCGAAGGAGACATCCGGGACCAAGACCAGATCAAACATAGTGAGAGCTCGCGTCTCCCTGAAGTCGTCGCTCCGCATCATGTTACTAGCAAAGGTGTCACTGAGAACCAGATCAAAGAGGCCACCAAGGTCAACGCCAGCCCTAAGTAAGCACACCGCTGAGCTCGTAGCTGTCCGAGGGGAGGCTCCGTTACGGTGCCTCCCCTTTTCCTTGCCCATCTCCTGCCCAGTCCTTCACCCACGGCAGTAACAGGAACGCCGGCCACGCGAGGAAGAATGTCGCGGTAAAGTAGGCGGCGTAACCCATCCCCTCGGTCGCCACTCCCGAAAACGCTCCGGAAAGGGCGCGGGTCAGGCCGAACAACGCGCTCAAGAGCGCGTACTGTGTGGCGGCGTGGGCCTTCGAGCAAATGCTCATGAGAAACGCCAGGAA
>VBOF01000085.1 GCA_005877855.1 Nitrospirota bacterium
TGGGACCGACCAACCCGACTCGGCTCCCCGGACGCAGGTGGGCTGACGCCTCCTTGAGGATCGTCTTGGTCGCGAAGTGCTTGGTGACCGATTCGAGTTGGAGCATTTCGAGTGATGTCTGTTAGGTGGATTAAGAGTAAAAATTACGTGAGGTATTGAATATCAGGAAGCCCTATTACCTTCAGACTGCCAGTTCGCACAGAAGATCATGATACCCGCGAATAGCGCGCATTTCAAGGGGATCAGGCGGACAGGAATAGGCCAAAAGCGGGCCACCTGTCCGTACCCTTGCACCCCAAGCGCACCCTGCTTCCCATATGCCCCCTGCAAGCAAGCCGCTCCAACTGAAACGCCTCCGTGGGGCCGTGCAGGTTAGGTCGACGCTGCCCTTGGGGTAGCAGCTCTATGCAGAGCGGATCATCGTTGCGAGGATTGTTCACCCGCAGAGTTAGCGAACTCCGGTCGCAGGGGGAATATATTCCGAGCCTTGCACGAAGCTCACCATAATCAGCAATGACAGAATAATCACCAATGCATTGCCAATAAGAAAACGGTTAAACATATGACGACTCTTTTTCCAATGCTCCCATTGGCCCGCTGTTTTGAACGCCAGCCAAACGCCGATGAAGGACCAGAGGTCGGCTGCCATGAGAACAGGGTAGCTCAGGAATTCAATAAATCCGAGGTAGAACGGATACAAATAATCATCCAATTCCTCGTATAAATAATCATCTACTTGTCGGTTGGAGCCAAATCCTTTTAGATTATCGATGAACGAAACAAATCGAGTTTTTCCACTCTTTCGCTCTGGCACCTTCAGTAGTGCCATCACCACTCGAACAGCAAGCGAAAGTAAGGCCGCAAAAAGGACGTAATAGGACAGCGGGTCAATTGACACCCCTAGGAGTTCTATCGTCAATGCATTCCTCATCCAATGACTATAGGGATAGCATGTTACTTCTCTTCCGGCAACGATTAAAACACCCCAACCTGGACCGGTTTAGGGGAGATGGTCAGCGGGACGTTGAGGAATTCCGAGCAGGGGAGCGAGCGTAGCCGGTGAGGCAACATAGAGCCGCAACTTCTGGTCCGAGCGAGACGCTCGTTGAAGGCTGTCAAGTAAGTCCAGGTCCAAGGGATTGGTCAGAACAAAGGCGTTCTCCCCCGAACTCTCTTGGATCGCAACGACCAGATTGGTCCGGCAATACGCCGCCGGCAGCATCTCCAACCGAATCTCCTCAGGGTTGATCATGGCTCGATAGGGCAGTTTCAGAAAGGCGGCCAGGGCCTGCGCGATCTGCCGCTCGTCGATCCCCAACAAGGAGGCCATCGTATAGAGCTTTGCCGGACGCACCTCGGCCACCAAGGTCTGCTTCTCGTGCGGCAGCCGCAATTGCTCGAACAGAAATTCCCTGAATTCCCAAAAACTTGCCGTCTTGCTGCGCTTCGGCCGGAGGTCCGCATGCTGTTGCAAGTCCTGCCAGCGCGTGCGCGTCTGCAGACACGCCTGCACCTTGTCAAGGAGAGCCTGCAGATCAAACGGCTTTACTACATAATCCACGCCACCCAGCGAGAAGGCGAGGGACTTGGCCGGTGCACTGTCCAGCCCCGACACAAATATCACCGGGATAGTCGCCGTCGACTCCTGCCTCTGGAGGTGGCCGCATAGTGTGTACCCGTCCATGACCGGCATCATGATGTCCAAGAGGATGCAGTCCGGTTTGGCCTGTCGGAGGGTCTCCATGGCCTGCTGTCCGCTGGCGGCCGTCAGCACGTCGTATCCGCGGCGGGCCAACGACTCCTTGAGGAACCGCAGCATCTCCGCCTCATCATCCACGCAGAGAATCAATGGCCTTACGGTATCAGTACTCATGGTCGGACCTATCTGAACAGTTGCTCGTCAGTTCTTATACCACCCTTACCTGTTCGCAAACAAACTGCCGCTACGATGCCTTCGCAACCGGCAGGTCTCAGCCCTTGTCAGTCGCTTGCGGGTCAATGTACAATTCACCCCATGAACCCGTTCCGTCCACGAGTACCAAGCCCTATTCCTCCGGGTCAATCAGCCAGTAGGCCTGTGCGATCGGCCGCACAGCCGCAAGAGCAGTTCCGCTCGTTCAGTGCGTCGTCCCTCTATTGCCCGCAATGCCGGCAGGAGACGCCTGTTCGTGAGCGCCTTCTGTTGGTCCTGCCCGACGGCAATCTCTACGAATACTGTTGCGTGCATTGCGGCACCTCCACCGGCTCCAAGACCGAAAAGGAGCCGAATACCTCCCGCATCCTCTACTAATTCAGGTCGAGCTTGCCTTCAAGGTAATCAACCGGACGTTTACCTTCACAGTCATGGCTCGGCCCTCCTAAGAGGCAAGGCTAGGCCACCCCTCGGGACCTGTCAAGCGTGGGACTTCTGCTCTCCTTCAGAGAGGTTGGGTAGTGTCTGAATTGTGGCTCGTCAGCGTCGTTGCGGTCGCCGGGGGGCGCTGGGTTTCTTCTTCCCCGCCTTTGGGAGAGTCTTTTTCAACGATAAGCAGTCCGGGTTCCTGCAACCCTCAACGGTAAGCGTTGATCGGTCACGGTACAGCGGCCAACCGCACACGCAGCGCATCACGATAGCCCCACACACTTTGCACATCCACCCAGGCTGAGGACTAGAAGCGTCTTCATCTGGCTGCGTCTGCATAGGAGTCAGTTGACCCGCATGCCCATTGGGACACTTCGGTTCCGACACGGGTTGTGAGGGAGACGCCCTTCGCTCTGTCGGTTGAGATGGTGGCTCCACCACCCGAGTTCCCGGTGGGAGCAATCGCTCCATGGAACCAACGATCTTGTCGAGCGTGAGCGTTTTGCTCAGAAAATCTGTCACGCCAAGCTGGCGGGCTTGTTTTTCTAGATCATCCGACCCCCGTGCGGTCAGAATCATCACCGTGGCGCGAGCGTCGATGGTGCGAATTTTGCGCAAGACTTCGATCCCGTTCATGTCAGGCATGCGGAGATCCAGCAAGGTAAACTGCGGCCGATGCTGAGAAAACAAGTCGAGCGCCTCACGTCCGTTGCACGCCGTCAAGACTTCATGGCCGTGATTTGCCAGCACCGTCTTCAGCAGATCGCACAAGACACGTTCGTCGTCTACGACTAGGATCGTTGCCATACCCACCTCAATTCTGTTCGTTGGAGAGACGCCTTGACTTCGCCGGTCGATCCTTTAGGTTGGTCATATGCCTCAGTTTCCCTTCGGCAGGATGCCTTTCGTAGATTGGAAGCGAGGCTAGGCCACCCTTCTGGACCTGTCCAGCGAGGTGTTCAGAAGAGGCTACTGTACAAGATTGAACGATGACCGTCACCCAGTTAAGGCGTCCCCATCTCCAATTCATGGATTCGCCCGATCGTGTCTTCAGGTATTCACTTGAATGTGTCTTCAGGGATTCACCTGAATGTGTCTTCTCGGAAGAGGGGATCTCATGCTCATTGCCGTTCCAAGTGGCACTCCTGGCATTCTGTTTGCTTGTCGTCTACGAGTATGACAGAAGAACTCTCAGGGCGCGAGTACCCACGGCGAACGCTTTCTGTCCCTTGTCGCCTCGCGTGGCAGGAGAGGCAGATCCTGGGAACAATGATAGATGTGTCGTATTCTGGCCTCGCTCTATTAGTTCCTGGCGAAGCCCAGTTGAGCGCGGT
>VBOF01000086.1 GCA_005877855.1 Nitrospirota bacterium
CCACATCGACATCGACCCGACGTCCATCCGCAAGAACGTCCACGTGGACATCCCGATCGTGGGAGACGTCAAGACGGTGCTCCAGGAGCTGAACGCCATGCTCAAGGCGACACCGAACGGCCATTCCATCGAGCAGCGCAAGCCCTGGTGGAACCAGATCAACGACTGGAAGACCAAGCACCCGCTGACCTACGTGCAGCCGCCGGACGCGCTGATCAAGCCGCAGTACGTCATCGACCGGATCTACCAGTTCACGAAGGACAAGGACCCGATCGTCTCGACCGACGTGGGCCAGCATCAGATGTGGGCAGCCCAGCACTTCGTCCTCAACAAGCCGCACCGGTGGCTCACCTCCGGCGGGCTGGGCACGATGGGCTTCGGAATGCCGGCGGCGCTGGGGGCGCAGGCGGCTTTCCGCGACAAGCTGGTGCTCTGCATCGCGGGCGACGGCAGCTTCCAGATGAACATGCAGGAGATGGCCACCGCGGTCGTGAACAAGCTGCCGGTCAAGGTCTTCGTCCTCAACAACCACTTTCACGGCATGGTGCGCCAGTGGCAGGATCTCTTCTACGAGGGCCGGTACGCGTCGTCCTATCTGGACACAGTCCCCGATTTCGTGAAGCTGGCCGAGGCCTTCAACGCGGTCGGGCTCCGAGCGAAGAAGGTGGAGGAGGTGGACGGCGTCATCAAGGAGGCACTCAAGACCGACAAGCCGGTCATCGTGGACGTCGAGGTGGACCCGTACGAGAACTGCTACCCGATGATCCCGGCCGGAGGCTGCAACCACGAGATGATTCTCGAGGACCCGCCGGAGATGAAGCGCGGTGAGAAGCCGGTGCCGAAGGTGGCTGGCGAGGACAAGGACGCCGTTTTGACGGCGTAGCAGTGAACGGCACCTGTAGTCATTCTGAGCGGAGCGAAGAATCTAGACCCTTCACTTCGTTCAGGGTGACAGGGTAGGAGTCCCAGGTGGAGCATATCATCTCGGTGCTGGTGGAGAACAAGTTCGGGGTGCTGTCGCGCGTGGCCAATCTGTTCAGCGGGCGCGGCTACAACATCGAGAGCCTATCCGTGGCGCCGACCCTGGACCCGAGCATGTCCATGATGACGATCGTGACGCGGGGCGACGACAAGATCATCGAGCAGATCGTCAAGCAGCTGAACAAGGTCATCGACGTCATCAAGGTGGTAGACCTGAACGAGACCGAGTTTGTCGAGCGCGAGACTGCCTTGATAAAGATCCATACGCGGCAGGAGGACCGTGCCGAGGCGCTTCGCATCGCCGACATCTTCCGAGGCAAGGTGGTCGATTCGACGCCGACCACCTACACGATCGAGGTCACCGGAGACATCAGGAAGGTCGAGGCGTGCATCAACCTGTTCCAGCCGCTGGGCATCAAGGAACTGGTCCGGACAGGTCGCGTCGCGATCGCGCGCGAACCGGTCCGCCAGGCAGCCGCGCAGCCCAAGCGGCTCCTGAAAGAGGAAAAATAATCGTGCATTTCGGTAGGGGCACGGCGCGCCGTGCCCCTACAAAAGAAGGAACCCGGACATGTTGAAGATCTATTACGATCAAGACGCCGATTTGAAGGTCCTCAAGGGGAAGACCATTGCGATCATCGGGTTCGGCAGCCAGGGCCACGCCCATGCGCTGAACCTGAAGGACAGCGGCATGGACGTGCTCGTCGGCCTGCGGGAAGGATCGTCCTGGCAGAAGGCGGAGCGCGCCGGCCTCAAGGTGCTGCCCACCGCGGATGCGGTCAAGCGCGCCGACATCGTCATGATCCTGGCGCCGGACGAGGTGCAGGCCGGCCTGTACCGCGCCGAGATCGGCCCGCATCTCAAGAAGGGCGCGTACCTGGCCTTCGGGCACGGGTTCAACATCCATTTCGGCCAGATCGTCCCGCCGCCCTCGATCAACGTGTTCATGATCGCCC
Source organism: Nitrospirota bacterium (assembly GCA_005877855.1). Taxonomy (GTDB): domain Bacteria; phylum Nitrospirota; class Nitrospiria; order Nitrospirales; family NS-4; genus NS-12. The sequence continues at coordinate 1,938 of VBOF01000086.1, forward strand.
CCAAGGGTCCCGGGCACCTCGTCCGCTCGGAGTTCACGAAGGGCAGCGGCGTGCCGTGCCTCCTGGCCGTCCACCAGGACCCCACCGGCGATACCAAACAGATCGGACTGGCCTACGGATCGGCGATCGGCGGCGGGCGCGCCGGCATCATTGAGACGAACTTCCGCGAGGAGACGGAGACCGATCTCTTCGGCGAGCAGGTGGTGCTGTGCGGTGGGCTGACGGCCCTCATCCAAGCGGGGTACGAGACGCTGGTGGCGGCGGGCTATTCGCCGGAGATGGCCTATTTCGAGTGCCTGCATGAGGTGAAGCTGATCGTAGACCTGATCTACCAGGGCGGCATCGCCAACATGCGCTATTCGATCAGCACCACGGCGAAGTACGGCGACGTGACCCGCGGCCCCCGCATCATTACCGATGAGACCAAGCAGGAGATGAAGCGCATCCTCGAGGAGATCCAGAGCGGGCGGTTCGCCAAGGAATGGATGCTCGAGTGCCAGGCCAACCGTCCCCAGTACAACGCCTTGCTCAAGCGCGGCGAGCAGCATCCGATCGAGGAGGTCGGGGCCCGATTGCGCGCCATGATGCCGTGGCTCAAGAAAGACCAACTGGTCGACAAGACCAAGAATTGATCCATGGCTGACCGGGCGCGTGGGTGGCCGATCGCCCGGGAAGGGCTGCCCTTCCTGGCCGCCGCGGCCGCTCCCGGCATCGCGGCGTGGGCGTTGGGCTGGACGGTCGCCGGGTCGTTGTTCGGCGCCGTCGTGCTGTTCACGGGGTGGTTTTTCCGCAATCCACCCCGCCGGGTGCCAGATGGGCCCAACCTAGTCGTGTCCCCGGGCGACGGCCGCGTGCTGGCGGTGGTGGAACAAGACGAGCCCCGCTTTCTGAAGGGGCGGGCAGTGCGGGTGAGCGTCTTTCTGAGCCCGCTGGACGTGCACATCAACCGCACACCGTGCGCCGGGCTCGTGAAGGGCGTTTCGTACAGCCCCGGCAGGTTCCTGGTGGCGAGCCGGCCGGACGCGACGCTGGCGAACGAACAGGTGGCGGCGCTGTTCGAGACTGACGGGGGCCAACGCGTGCTGTGCGTGCAGGTGGCCGGGTACGTGGCGCGGCGCATCGTCTGCTGGCTCACCGAAGGGGAGCGGGTCGCGCGGGGCGAGCGGTACGGGCTGATCCGGTTCGGGTCGCGCATGGACCTCTATCTGCCGAAGGAGACGAAGATGCGGATCAAGACGGGGGATAAGGTGACGGGAGGCGAGTCGATCATCGGAGTGTTGCCATGAGAATGCGAACCTCATTGCGGGAGCGCCGCCGGCAGGTCATCTACGTCGTGCCCAATCTGCTCACGACGGGGAACCTCTTTTGCGGGCTCTACGCGATCATGGCAGTGTTCGGCGCCAACTACATGAAGGCGGCGATCGCCATCCTGGTGGCGCTGGTCTTCGACATGCTGGACGGCCAGTCGGCCCGCTGGACCAAGACGACCAGCCAGTTCGGCATCGAGTACGACTCCCTGGCCGACCTGGTGTCGTTCGGCGTGGCCCCGGGGATGTTGATCTACTCGTGGGCCCTCAGTAGCTACGGCCTGGTGGGACTCGCCGTGGTCTTCGCGTTCGTCGGCTGCGGCGCGCTGCGGCTGGCGCGGTACAACGTGCTGGCGGCCACGGCCGACAACCGCCATTTCATGGGGCTTCCGATCCCGGCGGCGGCCGCCACGATAGCCTCGCTCATGCTGCTGGACCATCACATCCTGCGCTTGGGTCGCGAGGTCAAGCCGGTCCTGATCCTGATCGTGACGTTCGTCCTGGCCTTCTTGATGGTCAGCACGATCAAGTACACGAAGTTCAAGGGCATGAAGCTCCGGGCCGGCGAGGGGTTCATGTATCTGGTATGGGGCGTCATAGGGGTCATGCTGATTGTGGCGGCGATTGCGGCCTTGGCGCGGATCAGCCAGGCTGAGCCGGAGATGCTGATCTCAATCGCGTTGTTCGTGTTGTTTGCCGCCTATGCCTTGTCAGGCGTGGTGATGCTGGCGGTCAACCTGATGCGCCGGACGGCCCGTCGCAGCCTGGAACCGGAACGCCCCTCACCCTTCCCCTCTCCCCACGGGGGAGAGGATAGGTGAGGGGGAGCAGTAGGAATTTTGAGATGAGTCGTCTGATCCGTATCTTCGACACGACGCTCCGGGACGGCGAGCAGTCTCCCGGCGCGGCGATGAATCCCGACGAGAAGCTGATGGTCGCCAAGCAGTTGGCCCGGCTCGGCGTGGACATCATCGAGGCTGGCTTTGCGTACAGCTCGCCGGGCGATTTCGAGGCTGTGCGGCGCATTGCGCAGGAAGTGGAGGGCCCCACGATCTGTAGCCTGGCCCGCGCGCGCCCGGAGGACATCGACCGCGCCTGGGAAGCCTTGAAGGGCGCGCCCAAGGTCCGCATCCATACCTTCATCTCGACGTCGGACATCCACCTCAAGCACCAGTTCCGGTTGACCAGAGAGGAAGCCTTGAAGCGCGCCGTGGAGATGGTGACGCGCGCGCGTGGCTATGTGGAGGACGTTGAGTTCTCGCCCATGGACGCCACGCGCTCGGATGCGAAGTACCTGTACGAAGTGCTGGAGGCCGTGATCGTGGCGGGCGCGACGACTGTCAACATTCCCGATACAGTGGGCTATGCCACCCCGCAGGAGTTCGGGCGGCTCATCCGGGGCATCCGCGAGACCGTGCACAACATCAAGCAGGCCGTGATCTCCGTGCACTGCCACAACGACCTTGGCATGGCGGTCGCCAATTCGTTGGCGGCCATTGTCGAGG
>VBOF01000087.1 GCA_005877855.1 Nitrospirota bacterium
GTGGTTTTCCGGGCCCAGAACGATCGGAACTACTATGTGGTCTGGCTCAGCCCAATGGAGAACCTGGTCCGCCTCGATAAGGTGGTCAACGGCGAGACCAAGACGCTCCAGGACCTCCTGGTCGAGGCCAAGACAGGCCAGTGGCACAATCTGAGGCTCTCGATCCGGGGGCCGGTGCTGGAGGCGTTCTTCGATAACCGCAAGTTTCTCTCGGCCCGCGAAGACGAATGGCTCATTGCGTCCTACAAACACGGGAAGATCGGCCTATGGGCGCGTGGGCCCGGCGTTGTCTATTTCGACAATGTTCGCCTTACGCGGATGGATGAGGGGACGGGGAGCGCGCCACTCGGCGGCACGGAGACCACGATCATCAAATGACGAGGAATGGTGGGATGACAAAAGCTTCGTCCAGGCTTCATGAGGATGGCCCCCCCACCCTCACCCTCCCCCTCGAGGGGGGAGGGATGGGTGGGGGTGGGTACGTGAAGGACTTCTTCGTTGGCGCTCTGGTGATCGGACTAGTGCTGACGTTGGGGACGCTGTCGGCTGCACTCTCCCTGACCGAGGAAGAGACGAAGCGGGCGGAGGCTCTGATCCCGTTGCTCGACGGCGAGCAGGAGTTCTGGGCTATCGGAGAGTTCGTCCACATCGGGCCGCAGGCCCTTCCGGTCCTCGCCAAAGCCCTCCAGCACCCCAGCCGGCGAATCCGGATCAACGCCATCGAAACGATGTTTATGATCAAGGACAAGGCGGCAGTGCCGATCCTGAATTCGGTGGCGGCCAATGAACAGGAAATTCCGGCGGTGCGCGAGAAGGCCCTGCGGGTCGCCGTCCGGTTGGATCCGGCCAACGCGCTCCCTGCGCTGCAGGCCATGGCCAAGGACCCGAGCGAGACGATGAGGAATGCCGTGGTCTCCGAGAGCCGGTTCGTGAAGGACAAGGGCGTGATCGACCTGCTCATCACCCTGCTGGCCGACGACTCCCGCAGCGTGGCCGACGGCGCGTTTCGCACGCTCTGGAGCTTCACCGGCCGGATGGTCGAGCGCCAGGACTTCGTCCAATCCACGAAAGAGGAACGGGTAGAGTGGGCCAAGGACTGGGCGCGGTGGTGGGCGGCGAATCGAGACATGTTCCAGTTTGCGCCGGACCGGTCCGCAGGGTCTCCCCGGTCATGATGCCTCCTGGCGGCTTTCCGATGCCTCCGTCGCAATATTGACTAACCCGATTGTCGGTTTTCTTCGGTCTGTGTTAGCATAAGACCTGCGAGAGTCTTATTCTCGAACAACGTCAAGGAGTTGAACGATGGCGGTCCTCAAGATTGCGAAGCTCGGCGCACCGGTGCTGCGGCAGATCGCCGAGCCAGTTCCCCTGGAGCAGGTCGGCAAGCGCGTCTTCCAGGAATTCATTGACGACATGCTCGAATCGATGGTCCAAGCCGAGGGCATCGGCCTGGCGGCGCCGCAGGTATTCCGCTCGGAGCAGGTTGTGGTCATGGAGTGCCAGGGCGAGCGCGGCTTCCCGCGAACCATCATGATCAACCCGGAAATCCTCGGCTACTCCCCGGTGACTGCCGAAGGCTGGGAGGGATGTCTCAGCGTTCACGGGTTGCGCGGCAAGGTCCGGCGGCCGGTCGGGGTGCGGGTCAAATACCTCGATCGGGACGGCAAGACTGTCGAAGCGGACGCTTCGGGCCTCTATGCCGTGTGCATCCAGCATGAGATGGACCACTTGCAGGGCAAGCTCTTCCTCGACCGCATGACCGATTTCAGCACACTCACCCAACTCGAAGAATTCGAGAAGTACTGGCGGACGGAACACGCCGAAGTTATTTAACTCCCCTTGAAGTCCCTGCTTCGCGTCCTTCGTTTCATCAAGCCGTACCGGCGGCTGGCCGTCCTGACCTTCACGTGCGCGGCCGCGGCCGCCGCCATCGAGCTCCTCCCTCCCTGGCTCCTCGGGAAGCTCATCATCGACGACGTCATCGTCGGACGGAACCATGCGCTGCTGCCCTGGGCGATCGCCACGCTGCTCCTCGCGTACGCCGGCAAGAACGTCGCGTCCTCGCTCCGGATCCGCTTTAACAACACTCTGGAGCAGAGCGTTATCTTCGACCTGCGCGACCAGGTGTTCGCGGCCCTCCAGCGCCTCTCCATCAGCTACTACGAAAACCGCTCCACCGGCGAGATCATGAACCGGGTCAACAACGACGTCGAGCACGTGGAACGCATCTTCATCGACGGGATCGAGTCGCTGCTGATGTCCTCGCTGACGCTCATCGGGATCTCGGTCATCCTGTTCTCTCTCGACTGGAAGCTGGCCTTCCTGTCGCTCCTCCCGATCCCGGTTCTGGTCTACGCGGCCGCGTACTTCACCAACAAGGTCCACCAGTTCTATCACATCGTCCGCCGGAGCTCCGCCGAGCTGAACGCGTACCTTCAGGACGCCCTCTCCGGCATCCGGGAGACGATGGGGTTCAACCGCCAGGCCTACGAGCAAGAACGGTTCAATGCGCGCAGCCGCGACTACTGCAACAGCAACCTCAAGGTCATGACGCTGTGGTCGGTGTACTCCCCCAGCATGATCTTCGTCGGCAGCCTGGGCAGCGTGATCATCCTGTGGTACGGGACCGGCGAGGTGATGACCGGGACACTCACGGTCGGGGAGTTGGTCGCGTTCCTCTCCTACCTCGCGCTGTTCTACGTGCCGGTCAACCAGATCCACTCGGTGAACCACATGCTCCAGCACGCGCTGGCGGCGGGCGAGCGGGTGTTCGAGATCATAGACACCCAGCCCGAGGTGGCGGACCGGCCAGGCGCCGTTGAGCCGGCGGGTCGGCTGCGCGGCGAGGTCGTGGCGCGGGACGTGTCGTTCCACTACCGGCTGGAGATCCCGGTGCTCAAGCACGTGAGCTTCGAGGTGAGGGCCGGCGAGCGGATCGCGCTCGTGGGGCCTTCCGGGGCCGGCAAGAGCACGCTGATCAAGCTGCTGATGCGCTTCTACGACGTGACGGACGGGGAAGTGCGGATAGACGGACACGATCTGCGCGACCTGCCGCTGGCCTATGTGCGCAGCCAGATCGCGCTGGTGCAGCAGGAGCCGTTCCTCTTCAACGGCACGGTGCGGGAGAACATCGCCTACGGGGACCTCGCGGCGAGCCAGGCGCGGATCGAGGAGGTCGCCGCGGCGGCCCGCGCGCACGAGTTCATCATCGAGCTGCCGGAGAAGTACGACACGTGGGTCGGGGAGCGCGGGGTGAAGCTCTCGGTCGGTCAGAAGCAGCGGATCTCGATCGCGCGGGCGTTGCTGAAGGACCCGCCGATCATCATCTTCGACGAGGCGACATCCAACATCGACACGGAGACCGAGGTGAAGATTCGGGAAGCCCTGGCGGAGCTCACGCGCAACCGCACCACGTTCATCATCGCGCACCGGCTGTCGACGCTGCGACACGTGGACCGGATCTTCGTCCTGGACCAGGGCCGCCTGGTCGAAGAGGGCACTCACGAGGCCCTGCTGGCCCGGAGCGGCCTCTACCGCACCCTCTACGAAGCCCAGTTCCAGCTATAGGGGGCTAGGCAAAGGCCTTCCCTAGCACGTGAGTGATGTATGCGCTTGAGCCAAAAGTCTCGTGCCGAAGCCCTTGCATTCCTCACCGCCTTCGTTACGTTGTTTGTGCAGCTCTTGGTCTCCCGGATGGTGTCAGCGAAGCTTTTGAACAATTACGCCTTCCTGGTGATCTCCCTCACCATGCTCGGCTTCGCCTTCTCGGGAGTCATCCTCAGCTGGAGGCTACCTTGGTTTCTTGATAATCTGGAAGACGCCATCACCAGCTCCGCCGCGCTCTTCGTCCTTTCCACTGTTGGCGCCGCGGCCATTTTCTACCACGCCGATGCCGGCACCCAAATAGCATTCACTCGCCCCCAATTTATCATTGACCTCATGCATTGGATTCCCCTCTCCTTGCTGTTCGCGATCCCGTTTGCATTTTGCGGGTTGATTTTGGGCGTGCTGCTTTCATCTCCGGATCTTCCCACCCGCCGCATCTACTGCTTCGATCTATTAGGCTCGGCTCTCGGTGCCTTCACTGTCATCCCAGCCATCACACATCTAGGTGTTGAACGAAGCGTGGTGGCTGCCTGCGCGCTGTTACTTGCGGGCGCATTTCTTCTTACGCTCCCAGCAGGCCGCCTTTGTCGCATGTTGACCGCAGGAGCCACTCTCGTTCTTCTCCTTTCCACGGCCTTCTCAGATCGGCTCTTTGAGATGACCTACCCCAAAGGATCCCTACTGGCAGCCGCTCAGCAGCACATGGCGATCGAGCATGTGGCGTGGGACCCCGTGGCACGCATCGAGGTCACCCGTATCCCGCCTCCGCTCAACCCTGAAGCAAGCCCCTTTCCCTCGCTTCTTGGCGAAAACCGAATATTTCTGACAAGGTTCAAGCGCATGCTTACCCAGAACAACTATGCCTTCGCCTATGCCGTTGACTACGACGGGACGAAGGAGTCCCTGCGGGGAATCGAGGAGACCATTTACTCTGCTGCATACCATGCGACTTCTGTGTCTCTGCCTCAAGTCTTGGTTATAGGCGTCGGCGGCGGTTTCGATATCCTTACCGCTCTTGCGTTCGACCCCGCAGATGTCACTGCGGTAGAAGTCAACGGCGCTACCGTGAACATACTTACCAGTACTTACCGAGACTACTTTCGAAAGTGGGTAGAGGACCCGAGGCTGCACCTTATCCAAGGCGAGGGTCGGCATTTTCTTGAGACGACGGACCGGCGCTTTGACATCATCCAGCTCTCGGGGGTGGACTCGTACAGCGGAACTCCCGGAGCTGCTCACGTCTTCTCCGAGAACTACCTGTACACCACTGAGGCCTTTAGCCGTTACCTGTCGCATTTAAGGAACGATGGAATTCTCAACATGATGCGG
>VBOF01000021.1 GCA_005877855.1 Nitrospirota bacterium
TCAGACCAGGAGATCAGCTACTTCGGGATGCGATACGTTGTGCCTGTGGTCGAAGAGTTGCCGCGAACGGTCGTCGCTGTCAACGTCGGTGGCGCGATCATTCCGACCCTTCTATCTTTTTATCTGATCAAGAAGAAGGGGATGTATGGCCGAACCCTTTTGGGAGTGGCCATTGTCACGGCTGTCGTTCACTGGATGGCCCACCCTGTCGAGGGAGTAGGTATCGCTGTGCCGATCTTCATTCCCCCAATTGTGGCTGCGAGCGTCGCCCTCTTGCTTGCTCGGCATTCCGCTCCCTCCCTCGCCTACATCTGCGGGAGCCTGGGCACCCTCATCGGAGCGGACCTCCTGAATCTCGACAAAATCCAGGGGCTGGGGGCCCCCATCGCCTCCATTGGAGGCGCTGGGACCTTCGATGGGATTTTTATGACCGGGCTCCTGGCCGTCTTATTGGCGTAACGACAGCTTGCTCACGACTTTCCCTTGCCTTCCTCAGCCTCAAGGTGCCTCAAGGCTTCCTCTGCATGCTTCGTGCCTTCTACCGCATTTCCTTTTTTTGCCTCCTCCACCGCCATCTTCAAGTGTTTGATCCCCTCCTCGACATGGGCTTCGTGCTCTTTTTTCTCCGCCTTCTCCGCATACTTCAACGCCGTTTCAGCATGCTTCCTGAGCTCATCCGCCTTACCGGCCTTCCCCTTTTCGATCGCCTCTTTGGTGTGCGAGATAGCTAGTGCTTCCTGCTTTCCCTCTTTTTTCTCCGCCGCCCAAGAGGCCCCGCCTGTGACGAATGTCAGAGCCCCAACCATCAGTACTCCCACCATTACGCCTTTAGAGATCATCACTGCACCTCCCAGTTAGTAGTTTTGAACTCAGTACCTAATCGGTCATTGCCCCAGAAGGAGCAGCCCCGCCACGACGAGCTGGAGCCCCCAGGGATGGCGCCATCGCCATGATGCGTCTCAGTCTCTAGGTCCACTGCGGCCGTTTCTGACGAATCGTCAACCGCAATCGGCTGTAACGGAGGGGTTTCTCTGGGTCTCTCGTGTAGTGGGTCTGGTCCACACCCACCTCGACCTGCCTCATCGGCACGCACAGGTGCTGTCGTAAGTGAAGAAAACGGGGCTCGAGCGAAAGTACGACATACTCGTTGGTGCATTCTGTGATCACGGCAGTCAGGCCTTTCTCGTCGAGAAAGTCCACCGTGACGCGCTCTTGCGGATCAATCCATTCGCGAATCGCCTCGAGTTTCGCCGCATTATCCATTACCGCCTCTCCCCGTCAATGCCTATCAACATGCAAACGAAAGCCGGGACGGCAAATCCTGCCGTCCCGGCGCAAGATTCAGCTCATGTGTACGGGCGCGTGCGCTTTGATGTAGGTGATGATCGGATCGACGTCCGACTGCGAGTAATAGCCCTTCGAAATCCCCTCTTCCAGCACATTCAAGGCACGCCTGACGAAGTCTCTCGCCATCGCATCGCTGTGGGCGACCAGCGCTTTCGCCGAGTCATCCAGCAGGTACATCACAGCCGCCTGCGGCGATCGTGGGTCATTCGACCACAAGGGCCGGTATTGCTCCTTCATCAGTTCCCGTTCGATGTCTTTCACCCACTGAGCGGCATAGGTGTCCGCCGCCGCAATCGTGATCCAATCCAGGTGATTCGGAGCTGAAAGAGGATCCTTCAGGCTGACGTGCGGTGCTGTGTCGATCCTAGCATTGGCGACCGTTCTGACTGAAATGGCGGCATGGAACTCATTGACTTTAGCCTCGATCGTGTCCCCGACTTTGGGGAGCCCGGCCATCTGCGTGCCGTTCTCCATGTGAAGCCGGACTTTTTTGCCGGCTGCGTCGTTGACCACATAGTCCGCGGCCTCGACCCCGAGCAGCTCTCCTCTCACCGTGTAGGTAGGAGACATCATCCCTGGCCTCATCAAGTTCTTGATCTCTTTGGCCGTTTCACCGAGGGCAGTTGTGAGCTGCTCTTGTTCCGCTGTGAGGACTACGCTCTTGCCGTTCCGGCTTACGGTGAAGGACTTCCATGGGAGGGCCACCAAACGGCCGTCGTTCATTGCCACCACGGCGTACTCGATCTTCCCCTCACTCGAATCCATGATCAGCTTCTCGAGTTTCCCCAATTTGCTCCCCTGCGGGTCCTTGACGGCCATCTCCAGGAACGGCGAATGCTGGATCGCCTCAAGGTGTCCGCGGGGAACCGGGAGGACAATGTACTTTTGAGGAGGCGACGCTCCTCCGGTGATATCGATTAGGTTGGGGGCGGCCATCGCGCCGAACGATTGGGCCAGGAAGGACAAGCTCACCATACATACGGCTGCGATAAGTGTTCCTAGTATTTTCATCTGATTCTCCTTTCTGTTACGCCGCGCGTTGCACTCCTTTTTCCTCAAGACTGTGTTCCGCGGCGCGGACCCCGATCCTCCCGCCAAGGTATGCGCACCCCAGCGACACAATCCCGCTGGCGAAGGCCCACCACGCAGCCGCTTTCACCAGCGGCGTCATCGGCGTGGTCATGTGAATCGTGAGGCGCATCAATTCCATCAGCACGATTGCTGCGCCGAGCAAAACCGTCATCATGATGCCCCAGGTTACGAAACCGTGGAACACGCCGGCTGCGCGATCATACGCCCCGGACATCCAGGCGGCCACATAGCCGCCCAGAAATGCAGATAACAGCCACACGAGGCCGCTCCACACTTCGACCCCTTTCGGGAGGTGGGCAATGTAGTCGGTTGCGCTTGAGCCGCTCGCTGTCAGGCCTATCCCAAGCCCCAGCGCAGTCAACACAATTTGGATGCCGAGGCCGACGAACAATCCTGCCCAGATCCCGGCCCAACTCACCCTTGAGTGCTGACCAGTCAAAGCTTGTGTATCCATCGTTGTCTCCTTTCTTCATTGATGTTCATTGTCAGTCCCCATTCGCGTAGACCTGCAATCGAAGATACATCGTCATGGTGAGAGGAGCATGAATCGCGGGTGAAGAATTCTTCATGATTGATTCATCAAGCCTTAATTTCGGTCAGATACCCTGCAATCAGGATCGATAAAAGAGATGGTAACTGTGCGCAGGAAGATGTGGATAAGTGTCGCGCTTGTGGCGTTAGCGATGATGGCAATCGGGTTGGATGAGACAGTACTGCCGATAGGCAGCACCCTCGTAGATCAAGGAAACGACCAGCGCCAGGCCGATGCAATTATCCAATCCAACATCGAAAAACGCCTTCTCCTGGATGAGCGGATTTATTGGGAACTGCTCCATGTGCAAGTGAACCAGGGCCACGCGATCCTCTATGGGGAGGTCAGGACTCCCCAAGAAAAAGGGCTGGCCGCGCTCATCGCCAGCACGGTGCCAGGCGTGAAAGGCTTGACCAACAGCATCATTGTCGAACCGGCGATGACGAAGGACCACAAGCTGGCGAACGCCATTTGGAATGTGCTGCGTGGCGTCGCTGTATTGAGTGGGAACGACACGTTGAAGGTCAATGTAAAGAATGCCGTGGTCAAGCTGGAGGGGGTGGTTGAGCGCTCAATCGAGAAAGAAGCGGCTGAGAAAGCGGTCGCCTCTGTTCCAGGAGTGGCGACCGTGATCAACTTGATCGAGGTGCATAGCACCGCGTCTACTGGGAACATCTCTCAAAAGGTCAGGGAAAGGATGCTCCAAGAAGGAGTGGAGGTGCAGCCCTGAGCTGCTTTCCTCACTATCGCCGCCAAGGAGAAGCGCATGAATAGCTTTCGTACGTCGTCTAATCGAGCCTGGTCTCTCATCTTGGCCGGAGGAGATGGCGAGCGCCTCAGGCCATTGATTGAGCAGTGGTTGGGTTGCCACAGGCCCAAGCAATATTGTGCGTTCATCGGGACTCGCTCCATGCTTCAGCATACGCTGGACCGCGCCGACCGTCTGACCGCGCCGGCGCGGAGGGTCATGGTCTGCGCTCGGGAGTACCGGCACGAGGCTCTTGTGCAACTGATCGGCCGGCCGCCTGGCACGTTGATCCTGCAGCCGGCCAAGCGTGGAACACTGGCCGGGATCTTTCTTCTACTGATGTATGTCCGGGCAAGCGACCCCGAAGGCACCGTCGTGATCTTTCCCTCAGATCATTTTATCTATCCTGAAGACGGTTTCTTGGCGGTGATGCAGCGGGCGATTTGGACGGCCGAATGGCTGGCGGACCGCGTGGTCCTCCTCGGCGCCTCTCCGAACAGCCCGGAGGTGGAGTACGGCTGGATCCGACCGGGCTTGCCTCTCGATCGCACGGTCGGGCAGGGTGTGCGTGCTATCCACGCGTTCATGGAAAAGCCGAGCCTCACGGAAGCCTATTCAGCGTGGAACGCGGGGGCACTGTGGAATACGATGATCATGGTCGCCAAGGCCCGGGCGATCTGGAGACTCGGCTGGCGTTGTGTTCCTGAACTGATGCCGATGTTTGAGCGGATCGCTGCGGTGATTGGTTCTCCGCAACAAAAAGCTGTGATAGATGCCGTGTATCAGGCGATGCCGGCCAGAGATTTCTCGTCGGATGTGTTGCAGAAGGTCCCTGACCAGCTCGCCGTGATCGAGTTGAACAATGTGATCTGGAGTGATTGGGGAAAAGCCGACCGGATCGTGGAGACACTCAGACGAATCGGCAAGCAACCAGCTTTCCCTCTGGAGTTTGTGGTAGACGACTCTGATGCTGGAGGAACGGGACGAGAGCTAATGGCGCATCACAAGGCCAGCCCGTGATCTTGACCAAGGGCACTCGCACCACTTATCCGGAGAAGAAGCTGCCGTTGGAATTTACTGAAGCGCGGATTGGCCAGGTTGAGGATCGAGCCGTGCAGCCGGAAGCGTCACGGTAAAGACCGATCCCTTGCCGACCTCGCTCTCCACTCGGACCATCCCGCCGTGCGCCTCGGCGATCTCTTTCACGATCGCCAGCCCCAACCCCACGCCGCCCGACTCTCGATCTCGAGCGCTCTCAACTCGGTAGAACCTCTCAAACAGATGCGGCAAGTGTTCCGACGCGATTCCGGGCCCTGTATCCTTGACCGCGAGCCCCACACCCTCACCAGCCGTTTCAATGCACACTGTCACGGTACCGCCCCTGGGCGTGTAGCGAAGGGCGTTGTCCAGGAGGTTGATCAACAGGTGGCGGATCCATCCTTCGTCGCCGAGGACCCGGGGTACCGGACGCGCGTCCACCTCCAGAACGATGTGGCGGCTCTCTGCCAGCACGGCGAGCTCGCCGATCAAATCCTTCACCAACGGTTCGATGGCCAGCGGCGTGAACTGAAGCGGCGGACGATCTCCTGCAAACCGGGCCATCGTTAAAAGGGAACGGGTCAACGCAATCAACCGCTCCACCTGCCCAAGGTTGCCGATCAGGACCTCCCGGTACTCTTCCGCTGAGCGAGCCTTCTTCAGCGTCACCTCGAGGCTGCCCATGATCACCGTCAAGGGAGTCTTGAGCTCGTGAGCTGCATCAGCGATGAAGCGGCGCTGAGCCTCGAAGATGTGCTGCAGACGCTCGAGCATCGCGTTAAAAGCATGAGCCAAGCGTTGAAACTCTGCGTAGGGAGCGTTCAGGGAGACACGCGTTTTTAACGACGACCCGGAAATTTGTTCGGCCGTGGCGCTCAGCGTTTCCACCGGGACAAGAGCTTCGTCGGCCAGCCAGCGGCTCCCGACCCACGCGAGAGCCAGCGTCAGCACGGCAATGACCACCAGGAGTGCCAGCAACTGCCTGAGCGTATGCTGTACGAACCGCATCGAGGTCTCGGCCTGGAGAATGTACCGGACCGTGCCGTTGCGCAGGACCGGCACGGAAATGCGACGGACCGGCGGGGCATTCGCGACTTTGATCGTGTCATAGACGATCTCCCCGCGCAGGGCTTTCATCCACAGATCGCCAGGTAGCGATGGGCGCGTCTGGGCCGCTGCGCCTTTCCATACGACGGCGCCGTCTGGCGACAGGATCAGGAGCGAACGCGCCACTTCCCGCAGTTCCCGGTTCTCCTCGCTGTCCGTGCCGCGCGGTTCGGAGAGGGACGGCTGATGGGCGGAGCCCGGCAGGGCCTCATTCGTCTCCTCGATGAATTCAGCCCAGTTCACTCCGAACGCGAGCAGGCGGGCATCCAGGTACCGGTGCAGAATGACGGACAGCCCCGAGTAGAGCAGCACACTGAAGGCGACGAGCAGCGCCCCGATCACCAGGAGAGCCGAGAGACGGATTCGGCTCCGGAAGGAGGACATGGATCAGTCCTCCTTTGTCTTGAGCACGTAGCCGACGCCGCGAACGGTATGGATCAGCGGAGGGGGAAAGGTGCGATCGATCTTGGAGCGCAGGGCCCGGATGTGCACATCCACGATGTTGGTCATGGAATCGTAGTGGATGTCCCAGACGTGCTCGATGATCGCCGTGCGGGTGAGGACATGATTCGTGTTCCGGAGGAGGTATTCTAGCAGTGCGAACTCCTTGTTCGTAAGGGGGATCTCCTGGCCTGCGCGCCACACCCGATGGGACACCGGGTCCAGTTCCAAATCGAGGACCTTGAGCCGCCCGGACGGCAGGGCGCTTCCGCGCCGTAAAAGCGCCCGCACACGCGCCAGGAGTTCGGTGAACGCGAAGGGTTTCGTCAGGTAGTCGTCCGCCCCCGTGTCCAGCCCAGCCACCTTGTCCTCAACAGCCTCCCGTGCGGTAAGCATCAAAATGGGCGTGGTCTTACGGTCGGCGCGGAGCTTGCGGCAAACACCAAAGCCGTCCAGTTTCGGGAGCATGATGTCCAGGATGACGAGGTCGTACTGATTCACCGACGCGAGATAAAACCCTTCTTCTCCGTCTGTGGCAAGGTCGACGGCGTAGCGCTCCTCCTGGAGACCCTTTTGGATGAACCGGCCCAGATGGGGGTCGTCTTCAACGAGCAGAAGCCTCATGTGCTCAGTGGCTCGATCCTCTCTTCCTTAATGATACGACAATCAGACTCAACTCCTCCACGACCAACCGCTCGGCTGTTTATGTGGCCGAAGACACCAGGAGATCTGCATCATGCTCGGCCACGGTCCCATGGTCTTCCCCGGCAAGGAAAACGTTTCCAATTTTCATCATCATCACGGCCTGCTGGTTCCTGATGATGACAGGATCCAAAATGTTTCCGCAACAGAGACACCGCCAGCCTTGGAAGCTCCAGTATCCACCGTCATACTGCATGTCCCCAAATTGGTCCGGAACCATCAGTCCTCTACATCGTGGACACTGCATGGTTGCCTCTTCGCCAGCAACTAGCGCCGGACGTACAACTGACCCGTCACCGTCTTGTGATCAAGCGGATCATAGATCCGATAGGCGCTCTGCTCCGTCCCGCCCAAGGAGTCCAGATCCGTCACCGACAGCTTGATCGTCTTCGTCTCGCCAGGCTTCAACAATTCCCTCACGTTCAACCTGTCGATCGCGAAGCCGTGCTTGTGCTTGGTGTCATTGGTCACAACGAGCTCCATCGGCTGGCGCTTCGCCTTCTCGTCCACAATGATAGCCGAGGGCAGGATCACGGTATGTTTGCCCATCTCGAGAATCGCGGCATGGAACTCCTTAGGCTCGCCGCCCAACATCTCTTCGGCATAGGCCTTGGCCCCCAAGGTGGCCAGCATCACCAAGAGTCCCGCAACTACAACGATTGCCTTTCCTTTCATGTCGCACCTCCTGTTGCATGTTCAAGCCGGTGCTTACTTCCCTTTTTCGACCACCATGTGGGCCCTGCGATTCTTCCAGTAACACGATTCATCATGCTCGGCACAGACTTGGCGCTCTTTCCCGTAGCTGATGACTTTCACGGGGTTCTTGATCCCCAGGCTGGCAAGATAGTGCATGGCTTCCTGCGCCCGCTTGTCTCCCAGCACGAGATTGTACTCCCGGCTCCCGCGCTCGTCGCAGTAACCCTCGATCACGAGTTTCGCCTCGGGGTGTTGCTTCAGTGTCTCGGCATCTTCAACAAGGTACTTCTTGCCTTCCTGAGAGAGCACCCAGCGGTCGAACGCGAAATGGATGTCCGCGAGCTGACGCGATGCCGTCTCACGTAAGCTGCTGGGCTCGGCTTTTGCGACGACTATGGGGTGAGTAGCTTTCACGATTTCTTCCGTAGGGGTCTTGGAGAAGCCTTTTAACGGTTCGGTCCCCCCCATGGAAATGCTCTCCGCCTGTTTGCTTGCACAGGATGCAAGTGACAGGACTATCCCCATGACAAGAATGGTACGCGCGATTTGAGCCAACGATTGTGTCATTTGCCTCCCTCCAGGATTAAGTGTGCCCGCCGGTTTCTCCAATAACAGGACTCATTCGGCTCGGTGCAGACTTGGCGTTCCTTGCCATAGCTGGTCACGCTGACCGGGTTCTTGATGCCCAACGTCATGAGGTATTGCGAGGTCTCCTGGGCACGTTTTTCACCCAACACCAGGTTGTATTCCCGGCTCCCGCGTTCGTCGCAGAAGCCTTCGATGAGGAGTTTCGCGTCCGGGTGCTGCTTCACGAGTTCGGCATTTTCAACGAGGTTCTTCTCGCCCTCCGCGGACAGCGCCCAGCGATCGAACGCGAAATAGATCTCAGCGAGTAGCCGTGTCGCCGCTTCGCTGGCCTTGCGAGCCTGGCTTTCCGGCTGCTCGGCCTTGGCCACGACCACCGGCCCTGGCTGTGTCACGTGCTCCTCGACAGGAGTCTTTGAAAACCCTTTCAAGGCCTCGCTGCCGCCAGGATACGGGCTTGTCTGGATCGTAGCCTCAGGGCCGGGGTTCGCTTGTGTCTGCATGGCGGGCGAAGACGGGGCGGCGCCTGAAGTCGTAACCATGGCACTTTTGGTGGCACAGCCTCCCAGCAGTAGGGTTCCAAGAAGCCCCGCTATTCCTGCCCAGCGAACGAGACGTTGGCTTGGTGTCGTCATGCCGTTTCCTCCTTCCACCGGAGATAGATGGTCTTGGTTTCTTTGGCCGAGAGCGTCACGTGCTCCTTGATTGAGGCCTTCCCCGGCCCCTCCGCAGAGATGTCGTAGTTCCCGGGAGGAAGATCGACAAAGAGCCAGGGTCCGGTGACCTGGTTGGGCGGGATCTGGAGGTGAACCCTACCCTCGCGATCCGTTATCATGACCGACACTTGGCTCAGGTACGCCTTGGGGCCGCTGACGAACACCAGCTTGAGCGGAAACGGCGGATACTTCGCCGAGCGTTCTTCCAGGCCGACGCCGGCGCTGAAGTACCTGATGGCTCCAACGCGATGGATCGGAATGGTTTCCCGGATCGGCATGCCGCTGTCCGCAGAGATTTGAAGTTCGAGACTGTCGTTGGATGGCGTCACGCGGACCATCGGCGCGGTTTGGCTGGACCCCTCATTCCCTGCACCGAAGACATAGGGACTCACCAAGACGAGACACGCGGTTACACTCACAACGACTCGTCGCACGTTAGACTGTTTCATGGCATCCTCCTTATTCCTGAACCGCTAGTGGCTCTGGGTCATGCTCACGCCTGTCGCAGAATCAGGCCGCAACAGCTCAGGATGTTCGGTTGCGATCTTGACCAGATTGCTGATGGCGGGCTTAAGAGTCTCCTGCACGGCATTGGCATAGTTCTCCACCGACCGCTCTTGGCCGTAATAGACGCCGAACAGGTGGCTGTCCTCAAAATCCATCGTGAATTGCCACACCAGCCGCGATGGATCATTCGCAGGCGTGAGCTGGAGATCCATCGCGACTGTATTGGTGGCTTTTCCCATCGGAGCGCCCAGTATCCAGAAGAGTGGTCCGATGGGCCCCAACCCGTAGGTCGTATAGGATCGCCGCCAGTTGGTGGAGCGGATCGTCCCGCTTAGGACGAGATCCGGTTTCGTCGAAAGCGATTCGGCGAGCGCGACCCTAGAAAAGATGCCAGCGTGTCGCAGTTCGTTCGCGATCGCCATGGCGAAGTCTCGTGATGGATTCATGTGGATCAACGGCACCCCTTCCGGATCCTGGACGGTTTCAGGGCGGTCGAACGAGTTCACGGCATACGGGACCAAGGGGAAGGCCATCCGCCAGCTTCCGCGCTCGACGTTTGCTCCACGGAGATCGCGAAGCGGGAGCACCGCCACAGTCACGGGAAGGGTTTTCGCCCCTTTGACGTTGAGCAACGTCCCGGGGGGATCGGGCGGGTACTGCCAGTTGCGGGTGACCGTGCAGGCTGCCAGCCCCACAGCCATCACACTCGCAAAAAGTGCCAGAACAACCCTAAAGCGTTGTAGCTTCATAGGCGACTCCTTGGTTCGGAAATTGTTCGCTTGGAAACAGAGCCTATCGTGTGGACATGAACGCTGTATGAAGAAAAAATGAAGATTTCTTCATCTGCGGGAAGGGCTAGAGCTGTCTGAAGGAATGGTCCTGCTGGATGAGTGGAACGAGCGGCCCAGCGTGAAGTTTAGCGAGCCCTGACCTGACCGGTTATCCCTAGCTCAACCACACTCCGCCGGCGCCGTGACCAAACTCCCACCTGACTGGCCCGTTTTGCTGATCGGTAATGGCAAAAAGGAAAAATCAGGGGGCAGTAAACAAGTGCCCCTTACCACATCAATCCGTCGTCCGCAGTGCGGGATTATTCGATAGACGTTCGGCCATTCTTTCCATGACCTCTCGCGTTGCCGAAGCAATAGCTTCAGCGATAACTTCTGCGCCGCCCGAGCAATATGGACCTGCGTCGCCGTCCCTGGTTCTTTCTGCAAACACAGCAGTGTTGAGCACAACCTTCCCATTACGCATCGCTTTTACATCAATTCCGATCTCCACAGTGCTGGAAGCTTGCCCAGACCAATAGCCAGGCACAAAGCGTAGCTTGGGATCAAATCGGTTAACAGAGATAGTAACGACGTTACCCTGCCCATCATTGAGGTCAATATTTTCAAATACTAGAGAGAGGGTATGTTGGATGGACCACCTTATTGCCTCACTTGCATTAACGGGGAAATTATGGGCCCCGCAAATGTAACTGCTCGGTCTAACTTCCATTCGGCAGCAATTATCAAGCCCAGTAACTTGCAAGGCGTATTTGCCTGGTATTTTCGAATCGTGAATGCTGTAAATATTTCCTGCTGGAGCCGCCCTTGCACCAACTTTATAAGCACATCCCGCCACCAGCATACAAATCACCGCCAGTAAGCCAATCCATTGCTTTTCCATTTGACCCGCCTCCCGGCGAATATCTGTGGCTCCTGGGTGCCCTGTCGCCAACTTATTGCTGATACTTAATTCCGATCGCCGTGATGTGAAAGATATTTGTTTCGTCTAAATTAATATTGGTAGATAGCTCTTGAATCTCGATAATTGCGTCTGCTCCTGATTCACAAGCTTCCTTTTTCAGTTTGGGCAAAACATCATCAAAGTTAGTTCTAATGAAATAGGTCCGCTCGATATGGACATCTATTCGGGAGATTCTCACAAATTGTTTTGTAGGCTGTCCTGTTCGGAAAACCTCGACATCGCAATTTGAGGGTTTGGATAGATGTGTTGGAACGAGCATCGTGTACCGACTTTGACTGGAGCAGGAAGACAAGAAAATAGCGGTGAGAATTGTGGCAAGAGAATAACAGATATGAAACATGGTAAGCCCTGTGGAGGGCTGTATTTATTTTTGCGAATTCAAAGTATTTTCCATTTCAGTGACAATTGCTGCTGTCCAGTCTTTCTGACATAACCTGCCGAAAGAAGATATTGCAGTACTGATCCATGCCTTAGTTAGCGAAGGGCCCGCTTGCTCCAGCCAAATTCCCGAAGTCTCACCTCCAGGAGTGCAGAAAAACCCCCAGGTACGAGGTCTATAGCCTTCAACATAGAATGATTCGGATTTTGTGATTTCAAATCCCTTGACTGCGAGGGCATCAACCGCAGCTTGTCTCACCACGTCAACTGACTTGGGAAACTCGCGAAACTCACCTTGGTAGCTGCCGCCCGGCTTTACAGGAGTAGCGCTACAGCCCGCCAATATGGCTATGCAAGGCAGAAGCAAAGTTCCCGCTGTGAGGACTATCTTCATAGTAGTTCCCTTATTTTGTTGTTAGAACTACGGCGCTTACTGAAACTTGACAGCTATACCTTTCACAGTTGTGCACGTATAGGTATAGACGTTGTAGATCGGGATGAAGCCATAGAGGGAACTCGACACCGTAACGTTAACCAGCGCATCTCCCCCCTTTTCGGCTAATGCGTTGTTGACCGCCGTGGAAAACGAAGAGTCGCCCCAAGGAATAACTGCCAGAAGGAAATGACGGCAGGCTTCACCTTCAGCGGGACCAAGCTCCTTGTAGGCTCGACCAGATTTCAAAAGCGAAGCGGCATCAGCCGACGGTTTTGTTACAATGCCAAGATTGCCAACTGAAGTGCACCCTGTCAAAAGGAAAATAACAACAAACAATCCGGTCAGCGAGCAAATGATCTTCATGGCATACCCCTTTCGTCGAGCTTCCATGTTATTCATCTTTTGTTCAGAATGTAGCCGCCACACCTACTCCAATCAGACTACGGTGTCAAGCGTACGATGCTTTTGGAGTAGGAAAGGCCGGCAACTGTCTAGTTGAAATTCGACAGGCTCAGGGGCGAAAAGCGAAGGCGGGAAAACCGGTTGCGGCAGGCGCGGCTATTTCGCGGCGGGGGCGCGGCGCTCGAACTCCTGGATGGACTGGGCGTATGGTGCGCACCGTTCTTTGACGGCGGCGGTGTCGCCTTCGTACTTCTGGAGACAGAGACGGTATGCTTTGCGCATCTCCGCGATCTCTTCCTTGATGTCCGCGTCCCCCTTGATCGAGCGGAATTCCTCATAGTACTGGCAGCCGGCCAGCAGGAGAGCCAGACACAAGAACACACGTACGCGAAGGGCGGCCTCCTTCACCGTCGCGGCGGCGCCTTCTGGCGCATCTCCCTCATCATCTGGTCCAGTTCCTGTTCTTCTTTGCTCGTGCTGCGAATGAGCATATCCATGTCATAGGGCCGGACCTCCGTGTGCACCTGAGGAAGCGGCGGGGCCGTAGCCTTGGGAGGTGAAACCTTGGGCGCCGAGCTTGCAGGCTCAGGCGGCGCCGCTTGAATCGGCGCCTGGGTAGGTACAGGCAGCCGTTCCGGTCGCTCGAGAGGGCCGGACGCATAATCCACCGGCACCGCCTGGCTCTGGAGCCATGTCCTGGCCACGCTCGACTTGAGGGCGAAGCTGATGCTGGTGATCGGCAGGCCATCGGGAGCCAGTCGGGCAATGGCGGTGTTCACGCCGATGATCCGCCCCTGCGAGTCCAAGAGCGGCCCGCCGGAATTGCCGCGGTTCAATCCTGTCTCGGTCTGGAAGACGTGCTTTCCCTTCGTGTTGTTGTAATCCTCAAACTCCGCGCTGATGACGCCAGTGGTCAGCGTCCAGAGGCCCCCTTGCTCGGGATGTCCAATGGCCACCACCCGCTCGCCGATCTTCACCCGGTCAGGATCGCCCAGTTCCAGAACCGGAATCGCAGGCGGCGCGTCTTCCATCTTCAGCAACGCCAGGTCCAGCATCCGGTCGAACGCCACGACACTAGCTCTCACTCTCTGAGCCAGGTCGGTCTTGGGATTGCCCGTCACGCGGTCCGGCTTGAGAAACACGGAGAGGCGAGGATACGGCCTCCCTGTCTTTTCCTCGATGATGACATGGGCGCTGGTCAGCACGAGCCCGTCCCGCCTGATGAGCGAGCCCGTCCCGCCGCTCCCGTTCCCTCCCTGTTCGGAATGGCCGATCACCAGCACCACCGCCGGCGCGGCGCGCTCGTAAATCTGCTGGGGCGTGAGCTCGTCTGCCACAGCGGGCAGGGCCACACTCAAGACTGAAATAATCGCGAAACCGCTCACGAACAGGCGATGGCTAGGCATTACTGCTCCTCACCGAGGTCCTGTCGCGTGAGGAGAGGCCGCGTCATCCTTCAGCTCGTCCAGACGATCGGGCGGCTCCGTGGATGACGGCGCCACGCCCCGCGCTTTCGGCATGGGAGCAGCCGCGCCTGACGGAGCCAGGGCGGCGGCCCGGGCTTGCTTGATCTCGGCCTGGAGCCGGCCCACCTCCTCCAATGACCGCACCACCTGGGCCTTGGCCTCATTGAGCTGGGTGGTCAGCGTTCGATTCTGGGCTTCCAATTCAGCGATCTGAATTTTGAGACGGACGATCTCGGCTGCCAGATCGGCGCTGTGCTTCTCTTCCTCAGCCAATTGCCGCTGGAAGTTGTTCGTGCGGATGACCTGCGCGCTGTAGGTCTCCTTGGTGACGCAGCCGCCCAGGACGAGGGCTCCGATCAGGACAAGGGGACAGGCTACTTTTCTGATCAGACTCAGTGAGCACATCATCGTTGGGGCCATTTCCTCAAAGACGGAACAGTTGCCTGTCCCCGTTTCACGCCTTCTTCTGCTGGAAGATGCTCGCGTCGCACATCATGTACTTCACCTGTCGCATCGGGATGATGATGACCTCCTTCGGGGTGTCGATCTCGAGGATCTCCATGTCGTCGCTGATG
The DNA here is from genome assembly GCA_005877855.1 of Nitrospirota bacterium. Lineage (GTDB taxonomy): Bacteria > Nitrospirota > Nitrospiria > Nitrospirales > NS-4 > NS-12. The sequence continues at coordinate 14,521 of VBOF01000021.1, forward strand.
GTGTGCCGGACGACGTTGTTATAGCGCAGTTCCTCTTTGTCCGTCAGGATGACTTTCACCCAATATTCCACTGGAGGCTCCTTTGGTTGACGCTCACGCCGCGATGGGGATCTGCTCGAACTCCCTCGACGCCGGGTTGGACAGGTAGTCGCGGATGTAATGGCTCAAGTATCCGTGCTGCCAGAGCTTCGTGTCAGCGAGTTTCGTGTTCACCTTATGGAGAATCCGCACCTTGCAGCGGGCCTTGGCCTCGAACTCGTCCAGAGTCACCCCGCTGATGTCGCAGCCGTTGCCGCGGGGGCTCTCAATGACGACCTTGGGCAGGTGGACGACCTTCTCGCCATCAAGCCGCTTGAGGATGTCGTCGAAAGTCAGCAGGATCGTGCAGTCGGAATCCCCGCCGAGGGTTGCGTTCGGCACGCACAGGAACCGCGCGCGGTTCTTCCGGTACATCTTCAAGATGCGGTACACGCTCTTGGCCATCACGACCGTGTCGCGCTTTTCCAGTCCCAGCAAGTCAAAGAGCGTGATGATCTTGTGGCGATTCAGGAAGGCCGTGATAGCGGGCTCGGTGTGGATGGTCTGGATGTTTGGCAGGCCGGCTTCGTAGACCCGCCGGGCCTCCTCGGGCAGGTATTGCTTGCCCTGGCGGAGAATCTGCACGGTGTTTTCTTCCATGCCCTTCAGCGGAGTGAGGCAGCCCATCCACAGAAGGACGTTCTGGTTGATCCGGGAAATCGTCGTCGCATCCTCCGACATCGTGTGCGCGTCGAACGAATAGAAGTTGGCGGAGGTGACCGCCGGCCCGTCCAGGACTTTCATCAGATGACTGACCGAGGGCGCATGCGGCATGAGCGCCTTCCGATAGTCCTTGTGCAGGGTGATCACCGACAGATCAAAGTTCATCCGGTTCGGGTACTGCACGGCGAGCTGGTGGATCTTGGGCACGTGCACGTACCCGACCGTGAACATGTGCAGGCTCTTGTCGGTGTACTTGAGGAAGTCCTCCAGCCACTCCATCGCCTTGGGGTGGAGGAAGAGGTCGGTCCACTCCATGTACTCGTTCCCGCCCCACACCCACAACTCCCCCGGGCGTGTCGGCTTCCTGCTGATATAGTCGAGGATGAAGTTCCAGTCCTCCTGGGTCGTCTTGCCGGGCTCTTCGGTCTTGCGGTAGCCATGGTCGATCTCGTAACAGAACGTACACTTCACCGGACAGGTCTTGCCGATGCTGATGGGAATCTTCCGCTTCTCCATTTCTTTGATGAGGACGTCGCGGGGATCGGACGGGCGCTCGTAGGTCAGCCTGGCATCCGTCGGGATGACCGGAATTTCAGTTGCCATAGCACACGTACTCTACCTGAGTGCACGCGAGACCCGCAAGTAGGGGCACGGCGCGCCGTGCCCCTACCCTGTTCATCGTGCCCCTGCCCCGCTGATTGTGCCCCTACCCTGTTGATCGCGCCCCTGCCCTGTTCATCGTGCCCCTACTCCGATCCTAATTCCTGGGAGCGCTTCGTAGCGGCTTCGACGGCCT
>VBOF01000030.1 GCA_005877855.1 Nitrospirota bacterium
GCGATGATTTTGCGCGGACCGCGATGAAGAACATCGAACGGTATCTCGGTCCCGTCCACAACCTCACGCTCCGGCAACGCAACGCGTATGAAGGCATCGAGGAGACGGATCTGGATCGTGTGGTCTTAGACCTCCCCGAGCCCTGGCAGGTGGTCCCCCGCGCCGCGACGGCCTTGCGGTCGGGCGGGGTCTACGTGAGCTACGTCCCGACGATCCCCCAGGTGATGCAAACCGTGGAGGCGCTGCACCGTGCGCAGGTCTTCGCGATGATCCAGACGTTTGAGACCCTGCTGCGGACCTGGAACATCGAGGGGCGCAGCGTGCGGCCGGACCTGCGCATGGTGGCGCACAGCGGGTTCCTCACAGTGGCCCGCAAGGTACAGCCAGGCCTGGCTCCTTCCGTCAGCCCTGCGGAGGCAGATCCGGAAGCCGCTGAGGCCGGTCCCCAGGAGGAAGGGCTATGAACCTCAACGGGAAGGTGGCGCTCATCTGAGCGCCAGTCCGTCTCTCCTACCTCCTCTATCCCGCCCGGCAATTTTCTTGCTCGCTCGAAGCCATCCGTGTATGTAGGAGGCACCATCTCTTTCAGGAGCGTCCTGTATGACTGAACTGGATTTCCTCCGCGACCTGGTCGTGCTCTTCGGCGCATCGATCGCGGTCGTGTACGGGTTCAACAGGCTCCGGCTCCCCGCCGTCGTCGGCTTCCTCGTCGCGGGTGCGCTGCTGGGCCCCTACGGGCTGGACGTCGTGGACAACGTGGCCCGCGTGGAGGTCTTCGCCGAAGTGGGCGTCGTGCTGTTGCTGTTCACCATCGGGGTCGAGTTTTCCCTGGGCCAACTCCGGTCGCTGCGCACGGTCGCCGGCGCCGGCCTCCTCCAGATCGGCTCCGCGATCGTCCTGTCTGCGCTGGCGGTGATCGCCTTCGGGCTGCCGCTCAACCAGGGCGTGTTCTGGGGCTTCCTGGCGGCGATGAGCAGCACGGCGGTCGTGCTCAAGATGGTGACGGAGCGGGGCGAAACCAACTCTCCGCACGGCCGGCTGATCATCGGGGTCTTGATCGTGCAGGACCTGGCGGTGGTGCCGATGATGGTCCTGACGCCGGTGTTGGGGGGGCGCGGGGAGGCAGGACTTCTGGCGGTCCTGTGGTCAGTCGCCAAGGCAGCCCTGGCGGTGCTGCTGATTCTCGTGGCGGCGCGGTACCTGGTCCCGCGTTTATTGATAGAAGTCGTCCGCAGCCGGAGTCGTGAACTGTTCGTGATCACCATCATCCTGGTGTGTCTGGGCATCGCCTGGCTCAGTTCGCTGGCCGGCCTGTCCCTCGCGCTCGGCGCGTTCATCGCGGGACTGATCATCTCCGAATCGGAATACAGCCACCAGGCCATGGCGGAGATTTTGCCCTTCCGGGACAGCTTCAACAGCCTGTTCTTCATTTCGATCGGGATGCTGCTCGATTTGCGGATCCTGCTGGCTCATCCCGTTCTGGTGATGGGCCTGGTCGTCGCACTCGTGGCTGGGAAGATGGTGACGACCGCAGGAGCGGCGGTGGCCACTGGCTACTCGTGGCGGGCGGCGGTGCTCACCGGCATCGCCCTCGCTCAGGTCGGAGAGTTTTCCTTCATCCTTGCCAAGGTCGGCAAGAGCGTCGGGCTCCTGCCCGGCGAGTCGTTCCAGGTGTTTCTGACCGTGTCGGTCCTGACGCTGCTGCTCACACCGTTCCTGCTGCAGGCCTCACCGCGGCTGGCGAGGCGTGCGGAAGCGCTCCAGCGGCTACGACACTTGCTGCCGGAACGCCAGACCGACCCCCATGGAGTCCTGCCCCGCCATCTTCGGGACCACACCATCATCGCGGGCTATGGAGTCAACGGACGAAACCTGGCCCAGGTGCTGCGGGAGACTGAAATTCCGTTCGTGGTGGTCGATGTGGACGGGGAGGCGGTCCGTCAAGAACACAAGAAGGGCATCCCGATCGTGTTTGGGGACATCACTCATCCGCAAGTGCTCCGACGACTCGGCATCCAGGACGCGCGTGCCCTGGTGCTGGCGATTTCCGACCCGATCGCTACCCGTCGGGCGGTCACGGTGGCGCGCCAACTCAGCCCAGCCATCCACATCATCGCGCGAACCCGCTATCTGCGCGAGATCGAAGACCTGCGCGGAACGGGTGCCGATCAGGTCGTGCCGGAGGAGTTTGAAACCTCGATTGAAATTTTCAGCCTGGTGTTGCAGCACTACCGCATGCCCGTGCGGGTGATCGCCGAAAAGGCGGAACGCATCCGGCGTGAGGGCTATGCGCTCTTCCGCAAAGGACAGCCAGGCCTGAAGGAAATCGTCGCGAAGGAGTCCGACGACCTCTACGTTGACGATTAGAAGCGCCGTCCGGTGATCTTTTCGTAGGCTTCGCGGAGGGTCCCGACTTCCAAAACGGTCAGCCGGAGGCTTTCCGCCAGTGGACGCACGTCCCAGTCTCGAGTCCGGAGCTGACCCTTGGGGATCAGGACAAGCGAGAGGCCGCTTTGGGCCGCCCCCTGAAGTTTTTCCGGGATGCTCCCGACCTCAGAGATGCGTCCATCGGGCTCGACCCTGCCGGTCATGGCGACGTTCGAGGGAAACGTGTCGCCGCGCAGGGCGGCGACGATCCCGACCGCCAACACGGCACTGGCGCTGGGTCCGTCGGTGATGTACGCGGTGCTGACGTTCTTGACGGTGACGAGCCAGCTCCGGGGATCCTCGCCGATTGCGCGTGCAGCCGCGTCGACCGCCATCCGCGCAGCGTCTTTCCAGTCGGGACTCAATGCCGCGCCTTTTAAGTTTCCGAAAGCGCGTGAGCCTTCGTTGAACTGCACCTGGGGTCCGGAGAGGTCGGGCAACCGGTCGATTTGCACGACCAGATAGTGGGTGGCCCCGACCAGCTTGCCGCCCTGGTCAACCACTCCCAGAGCCGGGATGGAGAAAGACACCCGCTGCTCGACAGCTTCAACTGTTCCTCTACAGACGACGAGGAGGACCAGGACCGTCAGGAGTTGGGGTATGAAGGGGCGATACGAGTGCATGGAAACGGAGTCTGGTTAATCTATCACACGCTCGGAACGAGGGAAAGGAGTTATGAGCTGGGGCTGAGCAATTGCCGGGGGCGCCATTTTGTCAATCCAATCAATAGATTAATGGACCTCAACGGGGGTGCCAGGGACGTGCTGGCGCGCCTTGACAAGCCCGCGAAGCGCATATTATAGTACCTTCACGCGATGCTAGAGGGGAATCGGGGAGGATGTGGAGGTTGTGCACCTTCTGCCTCCCCGAGGCATTTCAAGAGGTGGCGGTATGTCGACCACAGCAAAGCTTGATCCTCAAGTCGCCTTAGCGGAATTGCAAGAGCGTAAGCCCGACCGGGTGACGATCGTCGTTTTGAGCGGCAGTATGGATCGGGTCATGTCTGCGTTCATCATCGCGACCGGGGCGGCATCGATGGGAATGCAGGTTACGATGTTTTTCACCTTCTGGGGGCTGAATGTCATCCGGAAGCCCGGTGTGTCCAGCAAGGCCAGGGATTGGCTGCGTCGGGCGTTCGGACTCCTCAATCGAGGGGGCGCGGACACGTTACCCCTGTCCCGGTTCCACTTCTGGGGTTTGGGAACCCACATGATGAAGCTGGTGATGCGCCGCAGCCGCATGCCGGGCGTTCCTGAACTGATGGACATGGCCAAGGACCTGGGCGTGCGGTTCATCGCCTGCACGACGACGCTTGGACTCATGGGCATCACCAAGGACACCTTGCTTGACGGGATCGATCAGTTTGCTGGGGTGTCGACTTATCTTGCCGAAGCGAAAGACGCGCAAGTCAACCTCTTCATCTAGGTCTCGCGACGCGTCCCTGCGAACGTAGTCCTATGGCGATTCAGTATGATGTCCACCTCGATACCCTCGGGCTCTTCTGCCCGATGCCGATCATCAAGACCTCCAAGAAGATCAAGCAACTGGTGATCGGGCAGGTCCTGCAAGTGGTCTCGGATGATGAAGGGATCAAGAAAGATATGCCGGCCTGGTGCGAAACCACGGGGCACGAGTACCTTGGTCTGGAAGAAGAGATCAACGGGAATACCATCCACTACAAGACCTACGTGAGGAAAGCGAAGTAGCCTTCCTGGAATTTTCTTCAAGCCCAACCATTTTCACTTTCACACTCAATCACTTACAGAGCTGACACGGGCCTCAACTTCGCCTGGATTCTTGGGGATCCCCACTCAATCCACAACCGCCACGCAACCCTAACCACAGACTTTTCCACAACATGTAGACATGCAAATTTTTCGACCACCCAGATATTGTATTTTTTGCTTGACTGGTGCCCAATCGCGTGGTAAAAGACAGCCCGTCGCTGAAACCGAGGTGGCATCAAGATCGTGTGGGATGGCTTTCGTACTCCACAAGCTCTAGGCGGCTACAGTCTGGAGACATGATCACCAGGATCGAGCAGCCGAAGGGATGGAACTCCAACAACCTGTACGACGTCCCTCCTGTCAACGGCGTCTACGTATTACGCGATCAGAACCAGAATATTCTGTTCATCGGTAGTGTCGGGTCCCGCCATCTGCGCGACCGACTGATCGGACATCTGCAGGTCAACGATGTGCCGGGCGTCCGGTATTTCGAGTGGTACCAGACCGACGGCCCTCGCAGCGCACGGGCGAAGGCGCGGCAGTGGATCGCTCGCTATCGGCCCCCATTTGTCCATCGTCGTCGTCGGCTCACAGAGGCGGCGCCGGTACTGGGCTAATTCGTCTGGACGGGTTCGGCAGGAGGGCCCGTCCGTTTTTGTTGTGTGGGGCCACAGGCCCGGGTCAACGGGTCGTGATGAGGAGGAACGTTGATGAAAGCTACTGGACCCGCAAGCACGCCTGAGGTTGAGTCTGGAGTGAAGGGTGAGGGGACTCTCCGCATCTCGCCGAACGCGTTGCGTGTTCTGAAGAAGCGGTACCTGGCGAAGGACGAGAACGGCAAAGTGATCGAAACGCCCGAAGGGATGTTTCGCCGCGTCGCGCACAACTTGGCGCAGGCGGATGCCTTCTACGGCGCGACGCCGGAGGCAGTGCGGGCAACCGAGGAAGAGTTTTACGCCGTGACGGCCTGCCTGGACTTTCTGCCAAATTCTCCGACCCTCATGAACGCCGGCCGGCCACTGCAGCAGTTGGCCGCCTGTTTCGTCCTGCCGGTCGAGGATTCGATTACGGGGATCTACGATACGTTGAAACACCAGGCGCTCATCCACCAGACCGGCGGGGGGACAGGGTTCTCGTTCTCCCGGTTGCGCCCCAAAGACGACGTGGTGCGGAGTACCGGCGGCGTGGCGTCCGGCCCGGTGTCGTTCATGAAGGTGTACAACCAGTCCACCGAGCACATCAAGCAAGGCGGCACCCGGCGGGGTGCCAACATGGGCATCCTGCGGGTGGACCATCCCGACATTCTCGAGTTCATCACCTGCAAGACCGACACGAAGGAGATCACCAACTTCAACATCAGCGTCGCGGTCACGGATACGTTCATGAAGGCGGCCCTGAACGGCGAGATGTACGACCTGGTGAACCCGCGATCCGGGAAAGTCGTCATGCAGCTCAACGCGCGCGAGGTGCTGCACAGAATTGCGCAGTGCGCTTGGCGAAACGGCGAGCCCGGGCTCTTCTTCATCGATCAGGCCAACCGGACGAATCCCACCCCGCACTACGCGATGATCGAGGCCACCAACCCGTGCGGCGAGCAGCCGCTGCTGCCCTACGAGTCGTGCAACCTCGGGAGCATCAATCTGGAGAACCATCTCACCCGCACCGCGGCCGGCCGGTACGAGATCGACTGGGCGCACCTGGAGCGGTCCATCCGGACCTCCGTGCATTTCCTGGACAACGTCATCGACATGAACAAGTACCCGATCCCTGCGATCGAGAAGTGCACCAAGGACAACCGGAAGATCGGCCTGGGCGTGATGGGGTTCGCCCGCATGCTCTTCAAGCTGGGCGTCCAGTACGACTCGGAGGCCGGCGTCCAGATGGGCGAGCAGGTCATGAAGTTCATCGCCGAGATCGGCTACGACGAGTCCCGGCGCATGGCCGAGAAGCGCGGCGTGTACCCCTCCTGGAAGGGCTCCCGCCACGAGGCGCGCGGCCAGCGGGTGCGGAACTCCTACGTGACCACCGTGGCCCCGACCGGCACGATCAGCATGATCGCGGACACGTCGGGCGGCTGCGAGCCGGAGTTCAGCCTCATCTGGTTCAAGAACGTCATGGACGGCGAGCATCTGCCATACGTCCTCGACCTCTTCATCGAGACGGCCAAGCGGGAAGGGTTCTGGCAGGAGGGGCTGCTCGATAAGATCCTGGCCAATCATGGCTCGGCCCGGGGCATCCCGGAGATCCACGAGCGGTGGCAGCAGGTCTTCGCCACGGCCCACGACATCGCGCCGGAGTGGCACGTCCGCATGCAGGCGGCCTTCCAGAACTACACGGACAGCGGCGTCTCCAAGACCATCAACATGCCGGACACTGCCACGGCGGACGACGTGATGGCCGCCTACCTGATGGCGTACGAGCTCGGCTGCAAGGGCATCACGGTGTACCGCGACGGGAGCCGCGAGGAGCAGGTCATGAACGTCGGCGTGTCTGCGAAAGAAAAGGCGGCGCCCGCGGCGGCCGCTCCTTCGGCGACCACCCGCATCACCGCCGACAAGGTGATGGAGCAGTTGGTGGCGGCCCATGCGCCGGGGGCGCTCCCGGCCAAGCTGGAGCGGCCGACCCGGGTGAGCGGGGAGACCATCGCGATCAATACCAGCTACGGGAAGATGTACCTCACCATCAATTCCTTGGATGGACAGCCGTTCGAGACGTTCGCGACCGTCGCCAAGGCTGGCGGCATGATCCAGGCCGACCTGGAATGCGTGTGCCGGCTCATCAGCCTGGCGCTCCGCTACCGGATTCCGATGCACGAGATCACGAGGCAACTGATCGGCATTCAAGACGGCAACCCTTACGGCGTCGGGGCCAATCGGGTGCTCTCTCTGTGGGACGCCATCGCGAAGGCGCTGGCGAGCTATCACCCGCCGGAGCAGCGGCAAGAGTCCGCCGCGGGAGTGCTGGCGGCTCGCCCGGAAGGCTTGCCGTGCCCGGACTGCAAGAGTCCGCTGGTACATACGGAGAACTGCGAGAAGTGTTACGGCTGCGGCTACTCGCGGTGCTGGTAGCCGCTAGGGATCTTCAAGTGAAAGGAGGGTGGCATGTCAGGACCCTATAACCTGAAGTACATCCACCTCTTCGTGACGGAGGTTTCGCCGGGTGGGTATATCCTGTCACGGAACGGGCGGATGGCTGATCGTGTCGGCCGGGCCGATCACAACCTTGCCGACGACCTCCACCGGGAGGCCGCCCAGGGAAAGTACCGGTATTTCTGGTTCGAGTACACACCGAGCGCGGCCGCGGCGTACGGTCTTGAGTGTGCCTGGTACCACCGGTACCACCCGACGGACAACCCGGAACATCCGAGCGGCCCCCTGGGCACGGAAAGCGCCTGCCCGGTGAAGGGCTGCCAGGTGGTGACGGTCCTGCAGCCCCGCGGGTAAAGCACTGCAGTCCGGCTCTCGCTACGAGGGCAAGCGAAGCCCTTGCTCTTCCTCGTGCCTCTGTGCTAGATTGCGTCCCGTCGTCGAAGACGGAGGGAGAGCGGCCGGGTGGAAATCAAGGTCTTCAACAATAACGTCGAAAAGGCCCTGAAGATCGCCAAGAAGAAGCTGGCGGGCGAAGGCCTGTTCCGGGAGCTCAAACGCCGCCGCTTCTACGAGAAACCGAGCCTGAAGCGAAAGAACAAGGAGCGCGAAGCCCAGCGCCGGCGCCAGAAGTGGCTGGCCAAGCACAGGTCCGAGTAAGCGTCCCTCCCGAATCCGAACGCTCTCTCCTCCTCGCCGCGCACGCCGCGGATCCGTTGTGAAAGACCACGACATCGACGCCTGCATCCG
>VBOF01000031.1 GCA_005877855.1 Nitrospirota bacterium
GCCCGCTCGTCAGTCAGGCGCAGTTGGAGCGGGTGCAGGGGTACGTGCAAGTGGGCATGCAGGAAGGAGGGCGGCTTTTGACGGGAGGCAAGGCGCTGACCGATGGCGAGTACGCACGGGGGCACTTCTTCGCCCCGACGCTCTTCGATCAGGTGAAGCCCACCATGCGGATCGCGAAGGAGGAGATCTTCGGGCCGGTGCTGGGGGTGATCGACGTCAAGGATCTCGAGGAAGCCATTGCGGTCAACAACAGCGTCGAGTACGGGTTGTCCACGGCGGTCTACACGCGGGATATCAACCGGGCGCAGCGCGCCATGCGTGATATCCGGACGGCCATCGTGTACATCAACGCCGGCACGATCGGCAGCGAAGTCCATCTACCCTTCGGCGGGATGCGACGCACCGGCAATGGCCATCGCGAAGCCGGCCAGGCGGCGCTCGACACGTTCAGCGAGTGGAAAGCGATCTACGTGGATTACAGCGGACGTCTTCAACGGGCGCAGATTGACAAAGACTGAAACACAGAACGGAGCAAACCATGGAACGGGGTGTGGCATTGGAAGCGGTCATTGATGGACTCCTCAAGGACTACCTGTCGCGCAATTTGGCGGCGCGAGTCCTGCAAGCGGCGCTGGACGAGGTGGGCGTCGGCTTTCGGCCGGTGGTGGACCATCTCACGATCCGGACGCTGGACATTGATCGTCGCGCGGAGGAGTTTCTCAGGCTGGGATACGGCTATGCGGAGACCTTGAACTACGACGACTGGTTCGCCAAGGTGTACCGGGCTCCGGGGTTCCCGCCCTTGTTCATCGACCAAGCCTATCCTGACGCTCGGGGGGCCTCCAGCATCATTCCCGGCTGGGTGGCCAAGTTCGGCGACCGGACCCTGCACCACGTCGCGGTCCTGGTGGGGGATATCGAATGGGCCATCCACCGGCTCAAGGCCCAGGGGGTGGTCTTCACGGGGGCCATCGTGGGCGTGCGCGGCGGGCCCCTGCGCCAGATCTTCACAGCTCCCGAGCGGGTGGACGGAGAGGCCTTCTCGGTGCTCGAGCTGACCGAGCGGCATCACGGCTTCCTGGGCTTCTCACCGCCCCAGGCCAACGCGCTCATGCGCTCCTCCGTCGGCACCGGCTAGCGATTTTCGCTTGTCTAATCCGGGCGGGTTTTTGTATACTCGCATCTTGCCCACGCAGCGAGGGATCGCTTTTGAAGGAGGGAGTGACCGTGAAAGGGATGTGGACCTTTTTACAAACGTGCTTGGTGTTTCTGTGCACCGTGGCCGTCGTGTTGGCCGAGGAAGCCGCGAAGGCGGAAGTCAAAGAAGATCCGTATGCGCCGATTTATTACATCTGGTACACGCTGATCGCGATCATCTTGGCCTGGGGCGTGTACGACTCGTTCTTCCGCCCTATCGACTAATAACCACGCACAACCAGGCATGAGGCCTCAGAAAGCCGGTCCGGCTTTATGGGGCCCGGCCGATCGTCGGTTCGTAGAGGATCTGGATGGTGTTGCCGTCCGGGTCGGCGAGGTAGCACGAATAGCTGCCGTCGCGATGTCGTTTCGGAGCGGCGAGCATCCTCGCGCCGCGCTGTTTCGCCCACTCGGCCCAAGCGTCCACCACTTGTGGACTGTCCGCGAGGAAACCGAAGTGATCCAGCGGAGAAGCGAGAGGTTGCGCCGGTTCGGGACCGTCTGGAGAGGACGCCTCGTGCAGCGCGAGATTGTCGGTCCCTGAACTCAGGTAGCAGTTCTGCGGATCGGGCTCCCAGACGACCTTCATGCCGAAGACGCGTTGGTAGAAGTCCTTGGCCTTCCGGATGTCCCGTACCCGGAGCGCCAGATGTCGTAATCCTTGCAGCGGCGGACAACCCTTTTCCATCACCGTTTCCTCTCAGCAGCATTCGCTTCGTATGGTGAGCGTACTCTTTATCATAAAGGATTGCATTCACGGTGAGAAGCTTTTAGCATAATGGCTGTTAGGAGAACGGCATGCAGGACTGGAGTCGGCCAGACCCACTGACGCGCGATCTGATCCACCTCATCAACGCGCGGCGGCACGATCATTGGGATGTGGACGTCGCGCTCGACACCCTCACCGAACTGATCGAGCAGGGACGCGAGGAAGAGATCCTGACAGTGCTGGCGGCGCTCGACGAAGACATGGCCGAGTGGCTCTTCGACCTGCTCGCCGAGGCCGCGTCGACCATAGTGGGAGGGGACGGAGAGGAAGAAGCGCAGGGGGGCTCGCTGCTGACGATCGCCCTGCCGCTGCAGGCGAACTTTGAGCAGCCTCTGCGGCTGACTGCGGACCCGGAAGAGACGGCGGCGTTGCTGCGGCGCTATCTGCATCTATCGGACGAGAGCCAAGTCGTGGTCGAGCCCAAACTCCTGACGGACACGACGCTCGAGCGCTTGTCCCTGCAGGGTCTGCACACGCATGTCGAGACGGTGTTCAGCGGACCGCGGAGCCGGCCGTTCGCGGCGCGCCTGCACACGCCCATGGAGCACACGGTATATCTATTGTTTGGCGTGCGGGAGGAAGGGGAGCCGACGGTGCCGCAGGAGCTAGGGCCAGAAGAGCAGGAAGGGCTGCTGCAAGGCTTGCGGGCCCAGTGTGGTGATTTGGCGCCGGCGCCGCACCTGCTCGAAGCGCCGGTCTATGCGGCGTACGCGCTGTTCGACGCGAAGAATTCCGTTGGCCTGCAGCGGCTGGCGGACGAGACGATCGCGGTGTGGCGGGAACTGACTCCCGCCGTGCGAGGGCGGGTGATGGTCCACTTGCACACTCAGTGCGGCAACGGCGTCTACATGCCGGTCTGGACGGATCTGCTCGATCCGGCGGTAGGGGACGAAGCCGGGCCGCTGTGGACGTCTCCGGACGTGTGGGTATTCACCGCCGATCTGCCGATCGAGTGGCCCGGCGAGGTCCTGACGAACCGCTTGCTCGCCGAAGGGTGCACGCGCTTCGAGAACCATATCGTCGAGGCCGCTGACAACTAACCCTCTTATCTTCTTCCTTTGATCAGGGCCCGCATCGGATCGAGCAGGTCAGCCGGGATGTCCAGGTTGCCGTAACCTGTGCCCACCAGGAGCTGCGGCTTGGCGTCACCGTGAAAGTCGCTGCCTCCGGTGACAAGGAGGCCCTGCTCTCCGGCGATGCTGCGGTAACGGTCGGTCTGCTGCCGGTTGTGACTGCTGTAGAACGTTTCGAGGCCCATCAGGCCGAGGCCCTTGAGCGTCTCGCAGAGCCGCTCGAAGGGCTCCTGGATACGTGCGGTATAGACGGGATGGGCCAGGACGGGGATCCCCCCGACTTGCCTGATCAGCCCGATCGCCTCCTCCGGCGGAGGGAGCAGACGCGAAACATAGGCCGGACCGTCGTCGGCCAGGTAACGGTCAAAGGCCTCGGAGACGCTCCGGACGTAGCCTTTGCGCAGGAGCACCTGGGCGATGTGCGGGCGACCGACCGTCGCGGATCCCGCAAGGGTCTTCACCTCCTCGTAGGTGATGTCGCAGCCGAGCTCTTGAAGCCGCCGCACGATGAGAGGGTTGCGATCCTCTCGGCTCGCCGAGTATCTGGCCAACGCGGGCTTCAGGTGTGGGTCCCCCGGGTTGATGAAGTAGCCCAGGATGTGCAACTCGGTCTGCTTGTAGAGGCAGCTGATCTCGATTCCCGGGATGATCTCCACACCGACGCGTTCACCTTCGGCGATCGCTCGGGACAAGCCGGCGATGGTATCATGGTCGGTGACGGCCAAGGTCGAAACCCCCTGACTCTTGGCCAGGCGCACCAGTTCTTCCGGCGTGAGGCTGCCGTCAGAGGCGGTGGTGTGAGCATGCAGGTCGATCCGTGGCAAGGGTGCGAGGACCTCTCCCGTGGACGAAGAAAGGCTTGAGACCGTTCCGTGCCCCTATTGCCGGGGCATCATCTTGGTCGGCGCCAAGCGTTGTAAATACTGTCAAGTCGACCTGGCGGGATTGTGGCCCAAAGAAGGCACGGATAGGGGGTCGACGAAGAACCCGCTTCTGGCCACCATCCTGAGCGTCGTCTGTCCCGGCTTGGGGCAGTATTACTGTGGACGTAGCGACAAGGCGACCATGTTCGTCTTTGCGTTCGTCGCCTTCGTCGGGATTTTCTCTTGGCTCACTTTCCCCTGGGTCCTCGTGGCCGTGTGGGCTGGCGTTGATGCCTTCAGGGAAGCGAGACGAGCGCGATGAGCACACCCCTTTCAAAATCCCCGTTCAAATCCTGCCCTCTCTTTGTCTTGGTAAATATGGCGGAGAGGGCGGGATTTGAACCCGCGACAGAGCTTTTGGCCCTGTGACGGTTTAGCAAACCGTTGCCTTCGGCCGCTCGGCCACCTCTCCGTCCTTCGATCATAAGGAATAAGTGGGGTCAGAGTCCACTTATTCGTTTGGCCCATTCCTGGTGTCTAATGATTCATCATGGCCTGGCTGCCTCGCTACTATCTGCCCGATTACCCGCAGCATGTCATTCAGCGTGGCAAAACCTGTAGCAATTTTCTTGTTCGTAGCTTACCATTTTGGGCCTCTACTAAGTCGCCTGAGGCCCTGGCTGCACTGCTCCTCTGATTGATCTGTGAAAGACGATAGAAGGGTTCGGGTCTATAGGATCAGGGGTTAGGGAAAGAGCTTTGATGAGGAGAGATGCCGTGCGGATGCTCCTGCTGGTTGGTCTGATCTTGCTGACGGGCTGTGCGACGACTCCGCCCTCCCGACTTTGCCCTGTCGCCTACGGTTCTCATGGGCCTCTGAATAAGTCGTTTGGCCTACATCACCGATTTGTCGTGTGGGGCATCGACCGTTTTGTGGGCCCTGTTAGCCCGGCGGTCATGTCCGCCGTGATGGAGACTCTACAACGTAATGGACAGACCGTGATTGAAGACGCCAGATTCGAGCAAGTCTACAACGAGCACGTGCGGCAACACACGTATGGTTTTGACGACGCGACAGTGGCCCGGATCGGCAAACTAGTTGGGGCGGACAGCATCTTGTTTGTAGTGACGGAGCGGGGCACCTTCGAGGGCTATTACGATAATTCGTTGAACTATGTAAGCGGCTTTCGCCTTACCGTCACAGTCCGGGCTGTCAGCTTAGAAACGGGAGATGTCCGGTGGAGGGGCATTGCTATGACACCGATTCCTGTAAAAAATGAGGATGCGTGGCTGCGGGTCTTAGCCCAGGCTGCCGTGGGGCGTGGCGGCTGCCTAATTGAACGCGGCGACACGTGGGATAATTGTGAAGGATGCAAGAGGCCGTGACCAGAACCGTAACCACCAAGGCCCGTAACGGCGACTCGCCAGACCTCGCTTGACATGTCTCGCAGGGTGTCCGCGCTGGCGACGCAGAAGGGCCGCCCAGGCAGCGGACCTGCTTCACCGCATTAAGTTGCCTGGCGCATGGGAGTCAAGGGAAATCTCGAAAAGCCAGAACGCTAGGTGTGGCGGAGGGGGTAGGATTCGAACCCACGGAAGGCACGAGGCCTTCAACGGCTTTCAAGGCCGCCGCTTTCGTCCACTCAGCCACCCCTCCGCGCCTCCGTTCACGACTTGACGATCCTCTCCAGCCCTCCCATGTAAGGGCGCAGAGCTTCCGGGATGACCACCGATCCATCCTTCTGCTGGTAGTTCTCGAGGATCGCCACCACCGTTCTTCCGACTGCCAATCCTGAACCGTTCAGGGTGTGGACGAACTCGGATTTTCCGTCGGCTTTTTTGTACCGGATGCCGGCCCGTCGAGCCTGGAACGCCTCGAAGTTGCTACAGGACGAGATCTCGCGGAACGTGCCCTGCGCGGGAAGCCAGACTTCGATGTCGTAGGTCTTTGCTGCGGAGAACCCCATGTCTCCAGTGCACAAGGTCACGACACGGTAGTGCAAGTTCAGCCGTTTGAGAACCTCCTCGGCGTGAGCCGTCAGACGTTCCAGATCGTCGTAGGAGCTTTCCACGCGGCTGAACATGACCAGCTCGATCTTGTTGAACTGGTGCTGCCGGATGAGACCGCGGGTGTCTTTTCCGTACGATCCAGCTTCGCGTCGGAAGCAGGGGGTGTACGCTGCGTACTGGAGCGGGAGCACGGCTTCGCGGAGCGTTTCTTCCCGGTGCAGGTTGGTCAAGGGCACTTCGGCTGTCGGGATCAGGAAATAATCGTCATCGCGAAGACGAAAGAGATCGCCTTCGAACTTCGGGAGTTGGCCGGTACCGGTCATGCTGGCCCTGTTCACGAGGAAAGGAGGAAGGATTTCCTGGTACCCGTGTTCGGTGGTCTGCAGGTCCAGCATGAAGTTGATCAGTGCCCGTTCCAGGCGCGCACCCGCGCCGACGTATACCGCGAACCTCGCGCCAGTCATGCGGGCGGCGCGCTCGAAGTCCAAGATGCCGAGTGTTTCGCCGAGCTCCCAGTGCTGCTTGGGCGGAAACGCCAATGTGGGCGGCTTCCCCCAACGCCTGACTTCCTGATTCTCGGAGGGGTCCGTGCCGATCGGGACGAATGGATGCGGGATGTTGGGGATCCTGAGCGCGAGGGCGTTCAGCCGGTCTTCGGCGTCGCGCAGGGAATCTTCGAGGGCCTTGAGTCGATCGCCCACGCCTCTCATCTCCTCCGTGAGGGCCTCAACCGGCCGGTTGTCCCGCTTGAGCTTGGCGATCTGGTCCGACACGGTCTTGCGCTTGTGCCGGAGTTCCTCGACTTTGCTCAGTAGGTCCCGCCGCTCTTGATCCAGCTTGTGGAACCCGTCCCAGTCGATGTCTTGGGCGCGCGAGCCGAGGCGGGCGCGAACCTCTTCCAGATGCTCCCTCATGAGACGCCAATCGAGCATAAGCGTGGGCCACTCTAACACCGGCTTCTTGGGCGAGTCAACCAACGGGACTCGATTGAAAGCCGCGCCAGTGGCGGCGCAGATTCGAGTTCTCCTGCTGCTGGGAGGAGTGGCGGCGCGTGAATTGCG
>VBOF01000032.1 GCA_005877855.1 Nitrospirota bacterium
CATCTGGGGCATCCGGAGGTCCAGCATCGTGAACCGGGGCCGGTGCTGTTTAAATAACTCGAGGGCCTGGCGTCCGTTGTTCGCTGTCAGGACGTCGTGGCCGTGACCCTTCAACAAGGTCTTCAACAGCTCGCAGAACACCACCTCATCATCTACGACCAGGATCGTCGCCATAGGAGAAAAGCCCTCGATCGCGGGAATGTATTGGTGGCGGTGGAGGGTATCGAACCCCCGACCCGCGGCTTATGAGTCCGCTGCTCTACCAACTGAGCTACACCGCCACCCCGAGCTTGCGGCTCATTATGCCACAAAAGCCGGGCTTACCAGCTTTTGGCGCCCACTTGGCCTGCGTCGTCTCCGATGAAGGGGCGTAAACGCTCTTCCAGGTCCAGCGCTTGCGTTTCCGGCGGCGGCGCAGCTTCCAGGGCGGCCGCGACGGCCTCCTTGGTGGGGAACGCCGTGCGGGTCTTCACCCGAGCCACGACGTCGTCGAGGGTGCGTCCCACGATGCCCGATTCTTGCTGGGCGGCCCGCAGCACGGTCAGGCAGTTGAGACATTGGACGGTCCGTGGCCACATCTTGACTTCTTCGTCTTCGCCCAATTCGTAGATCGCCAGGTTGCGAAGCTTGGCCGTCAGGCTCTTGGTCCCGCCTTCCGGGTGCGCGCAGGGCTTGGGAGTCAGGAGCGGGATCGGGTCGGCCGCCAGCGCGAGCAGGGTCTGGGTCCACAGATCGCCGGACACGTCCACGGGTTGGCTCCCGATCCCTTCGTTCTTGCTGCCTCCCGCCAACCGCGGGCCGAGGCCGGCGTTGACCGCTGCGGCAAAGCTGGCGGCGTCGAGGCTGGACTTCACAGCGGCCGCAAGTGTGTTCACGTACGCCTGGACGGCCTTCACGCGTCGATTCGTGATGGGACCGACGGCGATGCACCAGATCTCGGCGAGAAACTCGTCGGAGAGGGAAGACAGTATGGTGGCCTGGCGTTCCAGCAAAGCCAGGTTGAGGCGCTTCTTAAAGCGGTCGCGCTGCCGGAGGCGGGCCTGGTACTCCAGGCTCAGGCGTTCCCGAACGTAGTCCGCCGCTTCGATCTCTCCCTTGTCGGCGCGGGCGGCCAGCTTTTTCAGGGCGTACGTGAGCGGGGACAGCTTGGCTTGCGCGCGCAGGTCTTCGAGCGACTCCGGACCGACCTCACATTCGGAGGTGAGCAACTGCTCCGTTGCCGTGATCTCCAGCTGCAGGCCCGCCAGGGCGTCCGTGAGGAAGTCGGCGAGGAGATTCAAGCGGGTAAGCTGCTCGCGCAAATGCGTTTGGTGATACCGGACTTTGTTCTCGACCGCGAGGATCCAATCCTTGGGGAGCCCGCTGATCTTGTCGTGGGCCACCTGCGACTTGCCGCCTTGCTTCAGGCCGGCCCTCATATTCGGCTCGGACCGCTCACGGGCCATGAAGGCGACGTCTTCGGGCGTCGGGTCCAGGAAGGCCAGCAGGAGGAGGCGGACCATGACCCGCTGGACGGGCTGCAGCGCCGCGATGGCCGTCTCGATCTGGGCCCGCGTGAGCGTCGTCTGGGGGGAAGCGGTGGTGGTCATGTTTGGCCCAGTTTTTCGAGTTCCTTGGCGATGAAGGTGGATAAGTCGTCGATGGACCCGGTCGCGTAGATGGAGCTTGGAATTTCCACGCAGATCAGCTTGTCGGGGTTGACCCCCTGTTCTCGGGCGTAGTCGGGATTCACGTAATATCTGAAGGTGCCGTCTGGCCGCCTCAGAACATACAACGGTGTCGTTTCCATCGCGAGAACTCCAACACTATAACACGATGACTGTTGGATAGCACACGCTTGAATGCAGTGTCAATAAACGGAAGTCGCGCTGACCCACTACCTGTTATCGCGCTTGCCAGCCCCGTCGCGGCGCGCTATGCTTCACCTTGCCAAATCATTCTAGGTACTGCCCTATCGGGAGTGCCACTTTAAGGAGGAGCGCCATGAAGCTACTCGCGTTCATCGTGTTGGAACTCGCCCTGGCCGTCCCGGCATTCGCCCAGGCACCCGCGGCCCCGCCGGCCGCAGCGCCTGCGTCGGACGCCGTCGTCCGCGCCGTCTTCACCACCGCCGTGGCTGACCGCGAACCCGCTGACCAGATCACGTCGCTCAAGAACGATGTCCCGCAGGTGTACTTCTACACGGAGCTGATAGACCTCGAGGGCCAGACCGTCACGCACAAGTGGGAATACGCCGGCGAGGTGAAAGCCGAAGTGCGTTTCGACGTCAAAGCTCCCCGCTGGCGCGTCTGGTCCAGCAAGAAGCTCGACCCGAGTTGGACGGGCGAGTGGACCGTGTCAGTAGTAGATGGCTCGGGCGCGACGCGGGCGCAGGCGAAGCTGAATTACGAAAAGGCCGGACCATAGGCCTTTCCGACTAGGCGCAGGCTTTGACTAATTTTTTGACTTCGCTGTCTTCTATCAATGCCGCGTGCAATCGTTGAAGAGTGCCGGCCGATTGGTAGAGCAGATCCCCTTTGCCGAGCAAGGTTTCGGCGCCGGTCTGATCGAGAATAACTCGTGAGTCGGTACTACTCTGGACGCGGAAAGCGACGCGGGTGGGGAAGTTCGCCTTGATCAAGCCGGTGACCACGTCGACGGAAGGGCGTTGGGTGGCAATGACCAGGTGAATCCCGGCGGCCCGAGCCTTCTGGGCCAGGCGAGTGATGAGTTCCTCGGCATCCTTGCCAATCGTAAGGACCATGTCGGCAAATTCATCAATAAGAAAAACGACATAGGGTAAAGGCTGCCATTGGCCGTTGAAGTCTGCAAATTCACTGCGGCGACGTTTGCGGATGGTCTCATTAAACTCTTGAATATTTCGAGTCTCGAGGGCGAGCATAGATTCGTAGCGCTTTTCCATTTCCTCCACCATGCGGTTGAGCAAGGTTTTGGCATCGGTTTTAATATCGCTGATCACCGGGCAGGCCAGGTGGGGCAATTTTTTGTAAGCCGCCAATTCGACCATCTTGGGGTCGATAAAAACGAAGCGCATCTCCTTGGCGGTATTCTTGCAGACGAGCCCGGCGATAAGGTTATTGATAAAAACACTTTTGCCGGACCCGGTGGTGCCGGCAATCAAGAGGTGTGGCATTTGTACCAGATCTTCAACCACGGGCTCACCAAAGGTGTCGACTCCAAGGGCCACCGGGAGGATCACCTCCGATGAACGGTACTTGCTGCTCTTGAGCACATCACCCAAACGAATAACTTTCCGTTGCTCACTTGGGATTTCAATGCCGACGGTGTTCTTGCCGGGCAACGCCGGAATCACTCGCACACTTTGAGCCCGCAACATGCGGGCAATGTCGTTCCCAATGTTCACAATTTTTGCGGCTTTTGTTCCGGCGGTTGGTTCATATTCCAGCGTTGTGACGACCGGGCCCACTGTAATGTTGGTGATCTTGCCTTCGATCTTGAATTCATGGAGTTGGCTTTCGAGCTGCTTAACCAGGGCAGTGAAGTCGCTATTGTCTGAGGAGTCAGCCTTGCTCGTGTGAAAAATGTCGGTATCAGGTTTCGCGTTTTTGGGGACTTCGGAGGTGAGGTCAACCTCCATTCCTACCTCACCTACCTCATCCTGGTCTGCCCTTATCGGTCGTGGGACACGCTTTCTATTTTCCCCGTTCGTCTCAGGTGTGGGAAGCGAGGCGATCGGCCTCCTCCCTTTTATGACTGGTATGCCTGTAGGTTTACTGATGAAGCGTCGCAGCAGAAAGAGCAGGTATTCGAAAAACTGTGCGGTATTGGAAACCGTCAAGTTACCCGTCACCACCAGGCCGCCCACGGCCGCAAAAATTAACCCGATGACGGCACCACCGTAGCCGACGCTGTTGAGGAGTGCGTCACCAAGCGTTGCGCCGATAGCGCCGCCCAAGCCATTGGACAGATGCGTGGCTTTCGGGTCTGGCGCTTCAATATGAACGGCTCCGCACAAAACCACTAAGATGAGGGCAAAGCCGACAAGACGTTTGGTCTTGGGCCAGCGGACAAAGCCGAGCGCCATCAACCCGCCCCAGAAGCAAAGGATCACGGCGAGTGGCAAGCTGATAAGGCCGAACGTGCTCAGCAAAAAATCAGCCAGCCAGGCGCCCGCGGGGCCGACCATATTTTCATAGGTCGCACCTGTGACAAAGAGCTTGAGCGAGTCTGTGGGGTCGTAGGTGATAAGAGCTAAGCCGAAAAAAATACCACATGCGATGACCGCAAAACCAAGTACCTCAAAGACTACCCTTTCCTCGGGTAGGAACGACTTGGATTTCTCAATCAACATCCGCCACATAGATATCGCCAAATCTCGCTTTAATCCTTGCAGATTAGAGTCTTTGGAGTGGATGCGTGAGGCATGTGCGCAGGCTATCAAAGGAGGTGGGAGCGGTCAACAGCAAAGTCCGATGTCCCGCGCCTCTCCAAGACAGCCTGAGTCATCATCGTCTGAGTTGGCAGAGAACTTCCTCCGGTGGCATGAGGTCGACACGGGTGACAGTCTTAGTCTGATCTCGCTGTGGTAGAGTGGGTTATGGTCGTCCCACCGTTCACTCCCTGTCCCGCCACCGGAGAGGCATTCATCGGTCGCCGAGGGCTCGTCAGGAACCTGCGTGGGCGCATCGCGC